>NZ_JBZEGV010000007.1:0-278151 GCF_058312955.1 Mesorhizobium sp. LEGMi-168a | reverse complement strand
CGTCGGGCGACTTCGCCAAGCCTCGAATCGGATGGCCATCCGGTTCGAGGCTCAGTCGCTTCCATCGCACAAAGTCTCCTCCGTGCAGATACAAGGGGCAGCGCCGACGCTTCATGGCTTGTCGTCCAGGAGGAGACAGCCTCGGCGACCGGATGGAGCCGCTTCAGATCACCGAATCGGTCCAGCGAACAATATCCTTCGCCGCCTGGCCGAAGGCGCTGTCCAGCGCGCCGACATAAGCGGCGTTGCCGCTGCCGGAGACCGGTGCGCTCGCCGTGAAGCTCTTGGAGGCACGCACCTCGCCATTGCGGTCGTTGAGGATGCGCACGAACAGATCGACGTCGGCATGCTCGCCGCCATTGACACGGACTTCGAAGGACCGGACCTCGACGATGATCTGGTAGTCGATCGCCAGCCCCTCGCCCGGCTTGCCGACGCCGGCGAAGCTGCCGGAACGCTGGAAGGTCTCGGCAAGCCTGGCCTGCACGATCAGCGGCAGTCGGTCCGCCCATTGCGCGCCCTTGAGGAACTGGATCGACTGGTCGGAGGGCCTGATCACGATGTTCTGGCTGTCCAGCGCCTTCAGCGCCGAAGGCTGTGCGATCAGGATCTGGCGGCGGCTGTGGCCGCGCATATCGACCGAAGGAGCCGAAAGCTCGAACGTATCGAGCGGCGCCGGTTTGCTTGCCAGTGCCGCGCAGCCGGCAAGCGCAAACACGAGCGCCGCGGCGGCAACCGGCTTCAACCACCCTCTACCCGACTTCACGCGCGATCCCCGTTGTCCCCGGACCTTACGATCAACTTATAGCTGCAAGCCATGTTCTTGACGTTCGCAGCAGCCGAAGTCAACGCCGCGCCCTGCCATCAAACTGCCGAACCTCTCCCTCGCCGCCCGTCAGGATGCGCTGCGGATTGCGGCTGAGATCGGTCACCGCTTCCTCGATGCGGTTGATCGAGCGCCGGCTGTCCTGCACCAGTGCTTCCACATTCTGCAGCCCCGGGCCCGAGAAGCGCGCCAGATTGTCGGTGATGGTGCCGAGACGCGCGTTCAGCGTATCGGCGACCTGCTTGAAGGATTTCAGCGTCGCCCTGGCGTCGGCCATCACGCCATTGGCCTCGCCGGAGCCGAGCAGATTGTCGACCTTTTCGAGGATGCCGTCGACGCGCACCGAAGCGTCGTTGAGCCGCTGCGCGAGCTGGCGGGCATTCTTGATGGTGTCATTGATGTCGTCGGCGCGGCTGGCGATCTTGTCGGTGACCTTGGCGATGTCGGCGGCCGCCTTGTTGGCGCTGTCGCTTGCCTTCTGGATGTTGGCCAGCGCCGTGCGCACGTCGGCCGGATCGATGCCATCGAGCACGTTGTCGACTTTGGCGAGCGTGCCTTGCGTCTGCTTGGCGAAGTCGTTGATCGAGCCGACCGCCATGTTGACGTTGTCGATGGTGGTGTCGAATTGCTTCGAGGTTTCCTTCAGGTTTGCGGTCACCGTGTCGACATTGGCGACGATGCTCTTGATCTGGTCCTTGTCGACCGAGTTGAGCAGGCCCTCGGCCGCCTTCAGCGTGCTGTCCAACCGGCCCGACACATTCTGCAATTGCTCCGAGAGCGAGCTCACCGCGGACAGGAATTTGTCGATGCCGTCCGAGTTCTTGGCCAGCGCGTCGGAGAAAGTCTCGACGTTCTTGACGGTCTGCGTCAGTGGTCCGCGAACATCCTTGGTGAAGCCCTCGAGTTCGGAGAGCACCTTGTCGGCTCGGGTGAAGATGTTCTGCGCCGTCTGCAACAAGTTGGTCACGGCCGACGGATTGGCGACGATTTCCGGAACCCGGCCTTCTTTCTCGGCCTGGTCGAGCAGCTTCACTTCCTTGGGATCGGCGCCCTTCAGCTCGATATTGGCCTGGCCGGTGAGGCCGGCAAGACCAATATCGGCCTGCGTCGACTTGGTGATCGGCGTCATGCGGTCGATCTCGGTGTCGGCGATGGCGACGGTCGGATTGTCGACGTCGATATAGACCCGTTTGACGTCACCTACCTTGACGCCGTTGAACAGCACGAAGCTGCCGCGGCCAAGGCCCGAAGCCGACCCCGGGATGCGCACGCGAAGCAGAGTCGTCTCGCCCCGTTCGCCGATCGCGGCGGTCCAGTAGACGAAGGCGAAGGCCGCGAGGATCGCGGCCAGCGTGAAGATGCCGACAATGACGTAGTTGGCTCTGGTTTCCATTGCCTCACTTATGGCTATGCGCGCGCCGCAAGATCAAGTTGCCGAGCGCGTTTTCCGCGGAAATAGGATTTTACCCACGGCTCCTCGCTCTTCAGCATGTCGTCGATCGTGCCTTCGACCAGCACCCTCTTCTTGCCGAGCACCGCAACGTGGTCGCAAGCGGTGAACAGCGTATCGAGGTCGTGCGTGACCATGTAGACCGTCAAATCCATGGTATCGCGCAGCTTGACGACCAGTTCGTCGAACTCGGCGGCGCTGATCGGATCGAGGCCCGAGGTCGGTTCGTCGAGAAAGACGATATCCGGATCGAGCGCCAGCGCGCGCGCCAGCGCCGCGCGCTTGATCATGCCGCCGGAAAGCTCAGACGGGAATTTCTGCGCCGCGTCGGGCGGCAGGCCGACCAGCTCGACCTTCAGCATGGCGAGCTCGTCCATCAGCGCCTTCGGCAGGTCGAGATATTCGCGCATCGGCACCTGCACGTTTTCCTGCACCGTCAGCGCCGAAAACAGCGCTCCGTGCTGGAAGAGAACGCCAAGCCGCATGTCGATGCGCAAGCGCTCGGCCTCGCTTGCCTTGTCGACGTCGACGTCGAACAGCCTGATGGTTCCCGATTGCTTCGGCATCAGCCCGAGGATGGTGCGCAAGAGCACAGACTTGCCGGCGCCGGACGCGCCGACGAAACCCAGGATCTCGCCGCGCTTGATGTCGAGCGAAAGCTTGTCGAGGATCAGCTTGTCCTCGATGGCAACGGTGACGTCCTTGACCGAAAGCACGATCTCGCTCTCGTTCGCGTCCTCAGTTGTCTTGCTGCCGTTGCCGTTCGCGATTGCCATCTCAGAACTCGATCGCTGCGTAGAACATGGCGAAAAGCCCGTCGAGGATGATGACGACGAAGATCGATTTCACCACCGAGGCGGTCACATGCCGGCCGAGCGATTCGGCGCTGCCGCCGACCTTCATGCCTTCGACGGAAGCGATGGTGCCGATGATCATGGCCATGAACGGCGCCTTGATCAGCCCGGCGAAGATGGTGCTGAGGTCGATGGCGACACGCAGCCGGTCGATGAAGGCTGCCGGTGGAATGTCGGAATAGAGCCAGGCGGCGATAATGCCGCCGCCAAGGGCGGCGAAATTGGCGATGATCGTCAAACATGGCAGTGCGATCACCAGGGCGACGAGCCGCGGAAACACCAGCACCCCGATCGGGTTCAACCCGATCACTTTCAGCGCGTCGACCTCCTCGCGCATCTTCATCGAGCCGATCTCGGCGGTGATGGCGCTGCCCGAGCGGCCGGCAAGCATGATCGCCGTCATCAGCACGCCGAGCTCGCGCAGGATCAGCACGCCGACGAGGTCGACAACGAAGATGTCGGCGCCGAAATAGCTGAGCTGGTAGGCGCCCTGCTGGGCGACGATCGCGCCGACGATCGCCGACATCAGCACCACCACGGGAATGGCGCCGACTCCCATGCGGTCGATCTGGTTGAAGATCGCGGCCGGATTGACGGCATGGCCGCGCCCGAGCTTCATCTGCGCGCCGCGAATGGTGGCGCCGAGGATGTTCATCGATGAGAGGAAATCGTCGCGCATCTCGTAGACGCGGCGGCCGACCAGCTCCAGCGCGCGCAGGATGATGTTGGGCGGCCCGGCCGGTCCCGATTCGGGCTCGCGCCGCACCGCGTCGCCGACCGCGCCGAGCAGGATCGAGGCGATCTCGCTCTGCCCCAGCACATGGACTTCGGCGCCTTTCTTCTCGAAGGCGCTGGCCAGCCGATCGATCAGCCAGGCGCCGGCGGTGTCCATCTTCTCGATGTTGGAAAGGTCGAGCATCAACTGCTTGGCGCCGCTGCGCTTCTCGATCTTGCGCATCTCGGCGTCGACCGATGCCACGGTCCGCGTCGTCCAGACACCGGAAAAAGCGCAGCCGAGCACGCCGCCTTCCTCGCCGACGGCGATGCGCGGCTGGTGGTTGTCCTTGGCGGCGGCGCTTGCGTCGCGTTTGCGGATGGTCAACATGGCGTCCTGTTTAGCGTGACGGGACTGGCGTGTCGATTTGCCGGCAGACCGGTGTCGCACAGCCGGAGAAGAAAAATATGGCGCGTGTCATTTCGGTCGAGGCCCAGCGATTCCCGATCGCCGGCACCTTCACCATCTCGCGCGGATCGAAAACCGAGGCCGAGGTCATCATCGTGACGATCGGCGACAACGGGCATGCCGGGCGCGGCGAATGCGTTCCCTACAAGCGCTATGGCGAGACGATGGAAAGCGTGCACGCTGCAATCGAGGCCATGCGCGAGCGGGTCGCAAGCGGCATCGACCGCACCGCTCTGCTAGCCGCGATGCCGGCAGGCGCGGCCCGCAATGCCATCGACTGCGCCCTGTGGGATCTCGAGGCCAAGCTGAGCGGCAGGCCGGTGGGGGACGCGATCGGCGCCGTTTCGCCGAGGGCGCTGGAAACCGCCTACACGCTTTCGCTCGCTGAGCCTGACATGATGGCCGCACAAGCCCGCGCCAACGCTGCGCGGCCGTTGCTCAAGGTCAAGATCGGCGGCGAGAACGACATGGCGAGGATTCGCGCCGTGACGGAAGCCGCCCCGCAAAGCCGGATCATCCTCGACGCCAACGAGGGTTGGACGGACGACAATATCGAAGCCAATCTCGCCTTTGCCGCACAGCATCGCATTGCGCTCATCGAGCAGCCGCTGCCCGCCGGCCGCGACGGCATCTTGCGCAAAATCGCGCATCCGGTGCCGATCTGCGCCGACGAAAGCGTGCATGAGGCGAAGAACCTCGAAGCGCTTGTCGGCCTCTACGACGCCGTCAACATCAAGCTCGACAAATCGGGCGGCCTGACCGAAGCGCTGACGCTGCGCGACCGTGCCCGCGAACTGGGTTTTGGCATCATGGTCGGCTGCATGGTCGGCACGTCGCTCGCCATGGCGCCGGCGGTGCTGCTGGCGCAAGGCGCCGATTTCGTCGATCTCGACGGCCCGCTGCTGCTTGCGCGCGACCGTGAACCCGGCCTGGTCTACCAGGGGTCGCTGGTGTCACCCCCTGACCAGGCGCTTTGGGGCTGAGCGGGCGGCGAGCCCGATCAACACCAGGCCGACAATCGCGATCGGGATCATGGCCAGGAACCCGTCAACGCCGAGACGGTCGTAGAGCGGGCCGGAGGCGAGCGTCACCGCGGCCATGAAGAAGCCGTTGAAGAAATAGGCAATGCCTTGCGCGGCGCCCGTGCGCTCTTCGGAAACCGTTTCGCCGATCATCTTCTGCAGGCCGATCAGCACCATCGCCACCGACACGGCATGCAGCGTCTGGACGCCGAAGAAGCCGGCGACGCCGAGCCCGAGCGGCCAGACCAGCGGGAAAGCGATCCAGCGCACGATCGAGCCGATGCCGGCGATCACCATCACCCTGACGACCGAGACGGAGGCGAAAATGCGGTTGAAGAACAGGAACATGCAGACCTCGGAGATCACGCCCCAAGCCCACAGCAGGCCAACGACGGAATCGCTGATGCCGATCGACTTCCAGTAGATCGACACGAAGCCGTAGAGGAAGGCGTGGCTGGCGGTGATGATGCCGACGCCGAGGGTGAAATAGAGGAAATAGGCGTTGAGAAGGCTCGGGGCCGAATGCTGGATATCGGTCGCCGACAGCGGCGACGCCTTGCGGGGCCGTCCCATGCGCGGCGCCCACAGCCCGGCGACGAGGGCGGCGGCAAGGGCCACGAAGATGATCACCGGAACGGCTTGAGGACCCGTGGCTGCCAGGATGAAGCCGCCCACGACATTGGCGCAGAAATAGGAGATCGAACCCCATTTGCGCATGGCTGTGTAGTTCGAGCCGAACCGGCGCACGCCTGACAACGCCAGCGAATCGGCCATCGGCGAATGCGGCGTCCAAGGGATCGAGAGCAACAACGAGACGGCCAGCACGCCTGCATAGGTAGCCGGCAGGAAATAGCCGGCCGAAAGGATCATCGATGCCGCGACAAGCGCGATATAGACGTTGGCGCGATCCTTCGCCCGGTCGGCAAGCGCGGTCAGCATCGGTGTCGTCACGACGCGCAGGAACATCGGCGCGGCCAGGATGACGGCGATCTGCTCGGCATGAAAACCTTTCGCCTCCAGCCAGAGTGGAAAATAGGGCAGATGCGTGCCCTGCGACACGAACAATGTCGCGAAGATCAGGCTCATGCGCAGTTCGAAATGGCTCGGCTTGACGAGTTGCTCAGGCGAAAGCGGCGGCAGCGACATGAATCGATCCAATTACGCTGCATCCCACGACCCGCAACGCGTTTCGATCCCTATCATGCGGCAAGGAGCGGCGGAACTGCCTGGACCAATCGATCAAGCTAAAGCTGTTGAAAGATAAAGGAACTCAAGCCCGAGGCGCTCCTGCGCCCCGGGCTTGCCGTGCTCCTCGCTCAGTTCTGGAAATAGACCGGCTGGTCGACGTCCTCGATCAGCCCGGGCTGCGTCGGCTCCCAACCCAATTCCTGTCGCGTCAGCGCGCTCGAAGCCTCGTTGTCGATCGCCGCGAAATGCGCGAACCAGCCGAAATGTTCGGCCGATTCTTCCCGGCTCTTGCTGACCACCGGCACGCCGAGCCTCTTGCCGATGACACCGGCGATCTCGCGGAACGGCACGCCCGCCTCGGCGACGGCGTGGTAGCGGGCGCCGCCCCGGCCCTTCTCCAGCACCAGCCTGTAGAGCCTGGCGGCATCGAGCCGGTGCACGGCCGGCCAGTGGTTGAGCCCTTCGCCGGTATAGACCGAGGCGCCCTTCTCGCGGGCAATGCCGATCAGAATCGGAACGAAGCCGTGATCTCCCGCGCCATGCACCGACGGCGGCAGGCGGATGATCGACACGCGGGCGCCCTTCTCGGCCGCTTCATAGGCCGCCTGCTCCGAGACGCGCGGGATCGACGGGTTGGATGCGGGCGGGACGTCCTCGGTCGCGACGCGGCCGGACTGCACCAGGCCGATGCCGGAGGTGACGATCAGCGGCCGGTCGGAGCCGGCGAGCTCCATCCCCATCGCCTCGATGGCGCGCCGGTCGGTCTCGCAGTTCTCCTTGAACCGCGAGAAGTCATGGTTGAAGCCGGTGTGGATGACGCCATCCGCCTGCGCCGCGCCGCGGCGGAGGCTGTCGAGATCCTCCAGATTTCCGCGCAGCACTTCGGCGCCCGCGGCGGCGAGAGCATTGGCGCCGGCATCCGAGCGGGCGAGGCCGAGCACCTGGTGGCCCGCTCCGAGCAGTTCCTGGACAGTGGCCGAGCCGACAAAGCCGGTGGCTCCGGTGACGAAGACACGCATTGCAGTTTTCCTTCGCTTGATTTGATCGGCGCCGCTGCCTTGGCGGCCCGTGACGCTCAAATAAGCGCTTGAGAAAAGACGATCTATGCGGCAAAGTCCTTATTATCTTCGCAATCGTCCAGGAACGCCTATGGACCCGCTATCCGACGTGCTGTCGTTGCTGAAACCGCAAAGCAATGTCTCGGCCGGCTTCGATGCCGGCGGCGACTGGGCTATCGAATTCCCGCGCAACATCGGCATCAAATGCTACGCGGTCGTCTCGGGCCGATGCTGGCTGGTCGTGGAAGGCGTTCCGGAGCCGGTGCATCTCACCACGGGCGACTGTTTTCTGCTGCCCGGCGGTCGGCCGTTCCGTCTGGCGAGCGGTCTCGAGGTGACGCCAGTCGGCGCGCACACCATCTTTCCCCCTGCCCGCGCCGGCGGTGTCGTCACCTATAATGGCGGCGGCGACGTCTTCCTGGTCGGCAGCCGGTTCGTGCTGAGCGGCCGTCACGCCGACATCCTGCTCAAGATGATGCCGCCGATCATCCATATCCGCCGGGAAGAGGACAAAGCTGCGCTCCGCTGGTCGGTGGAGCGGATGATGCAGGAGCTCAGCGAAGGCCAGCCCGGCGGCTTCCTGGTGGCGCAGCACCTTTCGCACATGATGCTGGTCCAGGCGCTGCGCCTGCATATGGCGGAAGGGCCGAATGGCGGCGTCGGCTGGCTCTTTGCGCTCGCCGACAAGCAGATGGGCGCCGCGATCGGCGCCATGCACGAGGACCCGGCGCATCGCTGGACCTTGCAGGAACTGGCGGAGCGCGCCGGCATGTCGCGATCGAATTTCGCGCTCAAATTCAAGGAGATGGTCGGAACGTCGGCGATGGAATATTTGACCCGATGGCGCATGCTGCTCGCCGGCGAAAGGCTCGCCAATTCCAGTGAGCACACCTCGGTCATTGCGCTCTCGCTCGGCTACGAATCCGAAAGCGCCTTCAGCACGGCCTTCAAACGCGTGATGGGCGCTTCACCGCGCCAGTATGGCCGCGACCGCAGCGCGGTTGCCGCTTGAGACTAAGAGGGCGGGAAGGCGCCTCAGGCGGCCTTGGCCGCCCTGCCCTTGAGATTGACGATATCGACCGGCACCATCGCGTCCTTGCCAGCCGAAACCTCGGGCAAGACGTGCGCCCAGGTCAGGATCTCCATGCGGCCGTCGAAATGCTCGACCACAGCCGTGCAGCTTTCCACCCAATCGCCGGTGTTGATGTACTGCACGTCTTCATAGTTCTCGATCGCGGCGTGATGGATGTGGCCGCAGACCACACCGTCGACATGCGAGCGCCGCGCTTCTTCGGAGAGCACCGTCTGGAACGAACCGATGAAGTTCACCGCCTTCTTGACCTTGACCTTCGCCCACGACGAGAACGACCAGTAAGGCAGCCCGAGCAGGTGGCGCAGCTTTGTCACGACGCGGTTGACCAGCATCGCCGCGTCATAGGCGTAGTCGCCGAGATAGGCGAGCCAGCGCTGATTGTGCACGACGGTGTCGAACTGGTCGCCATGGACGACGAGCAGGCGCCTGCCGTCGGCGGTCTCGTGGATGGCGCGGTCGGCAACGACGATGCCGCCGAAATGCACGCCCTGGAACTGGCGGGCGAACTCGTCATGGTTGCCAGCGATGTAGGTGATCGAGGCGCCCTTGCGCGCCTTGCGCAGCAATTTCTGCACCACGTCGTTGTGGCTCTGCGGCCAATGCCAGCTGCGCCGCAGGCGCCAGCCGTCGACGATGTCGCCGACAAGGTAGATGGTATCGGCGTCGTGATGGCGCAGGAAATCGATCAGGAAATCGGCCTTGGCCGCCTTCGAACCGAGATGCACGTCGGAAATGAACATCGTGCGAAAAGTACGGGGCTCTGGACCGGACATCGCGATTTCATCCTCTGCTTTCGCGTGCCTATGCCTCGATTCATGCAACAACCGTATGACGGTTGCGGTTGGTCCAGCCCAAGCGCTAGCTTGCCGCCCTCGAAAAAGGAGAAATCACCATGGATCTCGGCATTCGCGGCAAGAAAGCCATCGTCTGCGCTTCGAGCAAGGGACTGGGCCGCGGCTGCGCGATTGCGCTTGCCGAAGCCGGCGTCGACCTCGTCGTCAACGGCCGCAATGCCGAGTTGTTGGCCAAGACCGCGCAGGAAATCCGCGAAAAGTTCGGCGTCAAGGTGATCGAGATCGCCGGCGACGTGTCGAAGCCTGAGGTGCAGAAGGCAATGCTTGCCGCCTGCCCCGATCCCGACATCCTGGTCAACAACAATGGCGGCCCACCGCTTCGCGATTTCCGCGAGCTCGACCGCGCAAAAATCCTCGAAGGCGTGACGCAGAACATGGTGACGCCGATCGAGCTGATCCAGGCGGTGATCGACGGCATGGCCAAGCGCGGCTTCGGCCGCATCGTCAACATCACCTCGCTGTCGGTCTATGTGCCGATCCCCGGCCTCGACCTGTCGTCGGGGGCGCGTGCCGGCCTGACCTCGTTCCTCGCCGGCGTGGCGCGCACGGTGATCGACCGCAACGTCACCATCAACAGCCTCTTGCCGGGCAAGCTCGACACCGACAGGCTGCGCGGCCCGCATGAGGCCGGCACGCCGGAAGACCCGGCAGCCGCCGCCGCGCGCAAAACCCGCATCAGCGCCGACGTGCCGGCCAAGCGCCTCGGCACACCGGAGGAATTCGGCCAGGTCTGCGCCTTCCTGTGCTCGGTCCACGCCGGCTACCTCACGGGACAGAACATTCCGGTGGATGGCGGCCTGTACGTCAGTGCATTCTGACAAGGTCAAAACAATCCGCCGTAAGCTCCTGAGCCAACAGACTGAAATGGATTGATTATTTTGGCTTCGGCATTGTGAACGTCGGAGCCGAGATTTGGCGTCGCGAAGAATCGTCGTCGCATGCTAAAAGGCTCGAAAGCAGGAAGCGCAGGGAGGGGCCGGATGGACGGCGAGAGCAAGAAAACGGCCCGGTCGGACCTCGACGAGGCCGCGCTCTTCTTCCACAAGCATCCCACCCCGGGAAAGCTCGAGATCCAGGCGACCAAGCCGCTCGGCAACCAGCGCGACTTGGCGCTCGCCTATTCGCCGGGCGTCGCAGCACCTTGCCTCGAAATCCGCGACGATCCGGCGACCGCCGCCGACTACACGGCGCGCGCCAATCTCGTCGGCGTCGTCTCCAATGGCTCGGCGGTGCTCGGCCTCGGTAATATCGGTCCGCTCGCCTCCAAGCCGGTGATGGAAGGCAAGGCGGTGCTGTTCAAGAAGTTCGCCGGCATCGACGTGTTCGACATCGAGATCGATGCGCCTGAGATCGAGCGCATGGTCGAGACGGTGGCCGCGCTCGAGCCGACCTTCGGCGGCATCAACCTCGAGGACATCAAGGCGCCCGAATGCTTCGAGGTCGAGGAGCGCCTGAAGGCTCGCATGAGCATTCCGGTGTTCCATGACGACCAGCACGGCACGGCGATCATCGTCGCCGCGGCGGTGCTCAACGGCCTGGAATTCGCCGGTAAGACGATCTCCGACATCAAGATCGTCACTTCCGGCGCCGGTGCTGCGGCGCTCGCCTGCCTCAATTTGCTCGTCTCGCTCGGCGCCAAGGTGGAAAACATCTGGGTCACCGACCGCTTCGGCGTCGCCCATAAAGGCCGCGTCGAGGAGATGGACCGCTGGAAAGACCCTTACGTGAAGGACACGGAAGCGCGCACGCTGGCCGATGTCATCCCCGGCGCCGATGTCTTCCTCGGCCTCTCCGCCGCCGGCGTGCTGAAGCCCGAACTCCTGCAGCACATGGCGCCAAAACCGCTGATCCTGGCGCTCGCCAACCCGACGCCCGAGATCATGCCGGAAGTGGCAAGAGCGGCCCGGCCGGACGCCATGATCTGCACCGGGCGTTCCGATTTTCCAAACCAAGTCAACAACGTGCTCTGCTTTCCTTACATCTTCCGCGGCGCGCTGGACTGCGGCGCCAGCGCCATTAACGAGGAGATGAAGATGGCTGCGGTCAGGGCGATCGCGGCCCTTGCCCGCGAGGAACCGTCGGATGTCGCCGCTCGCGCGTATTCGGGCGAGACGCCGGTGTTCGGCCCGGATTTCCTGATCCCTTCGCCCTTCGACCCGCGCCTTATCCTGCGCATCGCGCCGGCGGTGGCGAAGGCCGCCTGCGACACCGGTGTCGCGACACGGCCGATCGCCGATTTCGCCGCCTATATCGACAAGCTCAACCGCTTCGTCTTCCGCTCCGGCCTGGTGATGAAGCCGGTGTTCTCGTCGGCCAAGACCTCGAGCGCCAAGCGCGTCATCTATGCCGACGGCGAGGACGAGCGCGTGCTGCGCGCCGCCCAGGTGGTGCTGGAGGAAGGCATCGCAGAGCCGATCCTGATCGGCCGCCCGCATGTCGTGGAGGTCCGGCTGAAGCGCTACGGCCTGCGCATCCGGCCGGGCGTCGATTTCGGCCTGATCAACCCGGAAGACGATCCGCGCTACCGTCACTATGTCGACCTGCTGATCGAGCTTGCCGGCCGCCGCGGTATAACGACGGAAGCCGCCCGCACCATGGTGCGCACCAACAATACGGTGATCGCGGCGCTGGCGCTGAAGCGCGGCGATGCGGATGCAATGATTTGCGGGCTCGAAGGCCGCTTCGAGCGGCATCTGCGCAATGTCACGCTGATCATCGGGCCGCGCGCCGGCGTCAAGGACCGCGACCTGTCAACGCTCTCCATGCTGATTTCGCAGCGCGGCATCATTTTCCTTACCGACACCTATGTCTCCATCGACCCGACGGCCGAGGAGATCGCCGAGATGACCGTCCTGGCAGCCGAGGAGATCAGGCGTTTCGGCTTGGAACCCAAGGCCGCCCTGCTATCGTTCTCGGATTTCGGTTCGCGCGACGCGCCGAGCGCATTCAAGATGCGGCAGGCCGCGGCGATCCTGGCGCGCATCGCGCCCGACCTGCAATGCGACGGCGAGATGCATGCCGATACAGCGCTGTCGGAACATCTGCGCCAGCGTGTCTATCCGCATTCGCGGCTGAAGGGCGAAGCCAATCTGCTGGTATTTCCGAACCTCGATTCAGCCAATATCACGCTGACGGCACTGGGCGCCATGATGGATGCGCTGCATGTCGGACCGATCCTGCTCGGCACCGACAAGCCCGCGCATATCCTGACGCCTTCGGTAACGTCGCGTGGCGTCGTCAACATGACGGCACTGGCTGTGGTCGAAGCTGCGCACAAGGCACAGGCGATCGCCCATTTGGACTAAGCAGATTGGGTCTGGTTGCAAGCTAGGGAACAGTTAACCACGAACGCGGTAGCCTTCCGGCCACGGGCAATCTGGGTTTCAGGCGGATGAAAGGGTTGAAGCTGACGCATCTCGCGGCGCTGCTAGCGGCGCTGGCGGGGTCGGCTGTCGCCGTGACCGAACCGGAAGCAGCCTCCCGCACGTGCCGCCAGCTCGAAGCCGAGCTCGACGCGGCCCGCGGCGGTGGCGGCGGGCCAGGCCTGATCCGCAAATATGACGACGCGATCGCACGCCAGCGCGAGCAGCTGGCGAAGGCGCGCAACCGCGCCAGCGATGCCAATTGCGGCTTCACGCTGTTTTCGCGCAATGTCAGCCAATGCGCCTCGATCAATGCCTCGATAGAGCGCATGAACGCCAATCTCGACACTTTGCAGGCCAAGCGCGAGCGGCTGGCCGGCGGAGGCACGCGGCGGGACCGCAGCCGTATCCTCGCGGCGCTCGACGCCAATGGCTGCCGCGACGACGAGATCGCGCCCCGGCGCGCTCCCGTTCAGGAGGCCGCCCGCGACAACGGCAACGGCAATCTGTTCGAGCAGCTTTTCGGCCGCGATCAGGAAACCGAGCCTCTCGACGTGCCCGATGCATCGGAGGTGCCATCCGATGATCCCAGCGTGCGCAACATCCGCCGCGTGATCAACCAGCCGGACGGCATGGACCTGCCGAGGATGAACGGCGAGTTCCACACGGTGTGCGTGCGCACCTGCGACGGCTATTTCTTCCCGATGTCGAACGCCGCCTCCTACGGCGATTTCGAACGCGACCAGAAGAATTGCGAATCGAGCTGCCCCGGCACCGAGATGCAGGTCTTCTACACGCGCGGCATGGACGACGATGCGGGCTCGATGACCTCGTCGGTGACCGGCCGCCCCTACAGCGAGTTACCGAACGCCTATCTTTACAAGCAGCCCAATTACTCGCGGCCGCCCGCCTGCGGCTGCAACGCTGAGGCTGAGAACTTCTCGATCATCGCCGGCAATCCGCCCAATCCGGAACAGTCGCAGCCGGACAGCGAGGTGACCCCGTTCGTCCCGGTGCCGGCCTCAAAGCCAGATCCGGGCGCCGATCCCGAGACGCCCGCCAATGCCGAGGGCGGGCTCGATCGCGAGGAGATCAAGCGCCTGACCACCAAGACGCCGGTGTCGCCTGTATCGGCACTGCCGCCGGAGCAGCGCAAGGTCAGGGTCGTCGGGCCAGCGTTCCTTCCCGACCCATCAGCGGCAATAGATCTGCAAGCTCCGGCCCGGAAGAGCGCCCAGTAAGCGCGAGCCGCAGCGGCATGAACAGCGGCTTGCCCTTGCGCCCCGTCGCTTCCCTGATCTTGCCGGTCCAGTCCTTCCAGACGGTGCCGTTCCATGGCTCCTCGGGCAACAGATCGAACGCCTGGTGGAGGAAGTCGCGGTCCTCGCCGGAGAATTCCGCCGCCTCCTGCGGGCCATCGCTCAGGATTCGCCACCAGGCGACCGCATCCGACAAACGGTCCAGATTGCCGCGCACCGCCAGCCAGAACGACTCGGCCTTGTCGCCGGAAATGCCGAGCACGATCAGCCGGTCGCGCGCCTCCTCGAACGACATGTGATGCATGAGGGCCCGGTTGAGTACGAAGAGCTCGTCGGGGTCGAACTTGGCGGCGGACTTGGACGTCGCCGCCGGGTCGAAATGGCCGGCGAGTTCATTGAGATCGTGCGCCGCCGTAACATTTTCCGACGTGCCGACGAGCACGGCGAGCGACGCGACCGCCATCGGCTCGATGCCGTCCTCGCGCAGGCTTTCGATCGACAGCGCGCCGGTGCGCTTCGACAGCCCCTCGCCCGACACCGTGGTCAAAAGGTTGTGGTGGCCGAAAACAGGCGGTTCCGCTCCCAGCACCTGGAACAGCGCGATCTGCACGCCAGTGTTGGTGACGTGGTCGTCGCCGCGGATCACGTGGGTGACGCCCATCTCGATGTCGTCGACCACGGACGGCAGCGTATAGAGATAGGTGCCGTCCTCGCGCACCAGCACCGGGTCCGACAGCGAGGCGAGATCGACGGTCTCCTCGCCGCGCACCAGGTCATTCCAGTGCACCTCGGTCCGCTCCGGCTGCAGCGGGTCGCTGGTGAAGTTCGGCAACAGGAAGCGCCAATGCGGCCGGCGCCCGTCCGATTCGTACTCGGCCACCTGCTCCGGGGTCAGCGTCAGCGCCTCGCGGCCATAGACCGGCGGCTGGCCGCGCGTGCGGCGCACCTTGCGGCGCAGGTCGAGTTCCTCCGGCGTTTCGTAGCAGGCATAAAGCACCCGCGCCGCCTTCAGCCGCTCCACCGCCGCATCGTAGATATCGACGCGCCGCGACTGGTATTCGGTGACATCCGGGAAAATACCCAGCCAATGCAGATCATAGAGGATGGAATCGGCGAATTCCTGCTTCGATCGGGCAATGTCGGTGTCGTCGAAGCGCTGGATGAAGCGGCCCTTGTTGTTCATGGCGAACAGCCAGTTGAACAGGGCGGTGCGCGCATTGCCGATATGGATGCGGCCGGTCGGCGATGGGGCGAAACGAACGGTAACTGTCATGAGCGGGGCGTAACGAATGCTTTTAGGCTTGACAAGACACGCCCCCGCGCAACGGCAAGAGATAGTGCAAGCCAGCTAAAATGAAAAGCCGCTCGTCAGGCTCGGCCTGGAGCTCTCCCGCGAACCGTGCGCAATGCCCCCCAATCCAGACTTTCCGAGCGCCTTTCTGTCCCCGTTATCCACATATGTGACACACAACATATTGGGGGTCACAAAACCTACAAAAACGAATCCTTGACGGTTCAAAACGAGTCGCTTTTTATAGGCCATGCGCTCCTGTTGCGGGCGTGACCGGAAAGTTCAGCGGCCGGTCTTTTTTCCCGGATTTTGTGCGTTTTGCCCGCATTTCCGCCTATTCACGAGGCCGGCGGGAGCGTTGGGATGTTGGGGCTTGGGTGGGTGAAAAGGGAGAATTGTCGGCCTGGAAAAAATGATCTGTTAACACTATATTTAGTGTTTGCAGGCAGGCTCGACCCTAGATAGTGTGAACCTCCCTCGAATGAGGGAATCGACCAAAGTTTCTGTTTAAGGACCCGCAGGGGTCGGTCTGCAGCCCAGGCGAATGCCTGGCAAGGCGTTTTGCCGTCTGCATGGCTGCACCTGCGACGAGGAGAATGTCGGCGTCGCCAGCGATGCCGGCAAACGGCGGACCGCGCTTATCGCCTTTGGGGCAGAAATCCCTGGGGAAAAGCGCTATATATAGACAAAAGGGACCGGACCAATGCGCATCGAGCGTCGCTTCACCAAGCCAGACCAAGTAGGTCAAGAAAGGGCAGCTTATGCGGAGATCGAATTCCGCAAGGCCCTGTCGGAGATCAAGAATCCCGACGGCTCGGTGGTGTTCCGCCTCGACAACATCGATGTGCCGGCCCAGTTCAGCCAGGTCGCGGCCGACATCCTGGCGCAAAAGTATTTTCGCAAGGCCGGCGTGCCGGCGCGGCTGAAGAAGGTCGAGGAGAACGACGTCCCCTCCTTCCTGTGGCGCTCGGTTGCCGACGAGGCCGAGCTCGCCAAGCTCCCGGAGGCTGAACGCTATGGTTCGGAAACCGATGCCCGCCAGGTCTTCGATCGGCTGTCCGGCACCTGGACCTATTGGGGCTGGAAGGGCGGCTACTTCAAATCGGAAGAAGATGCCCGCGCCTTCCGCGACGAGCTCGCTTATATGCTCGCCACCCAGCGCGTCGCGCCGAACTCGCCGCAGTGGTTCAACACCGGCCTGCACTGGGCCTATGGCATCGACGGCCCGAGCCAGGGCCACTTCTATGTTGATCCCTTCACCGGCAAGCTGACCAAGTCGAAGTCCGCCTACGAGCACCCGCAGCCGCATGCCTGCTTCATCCAGAGCGTGCAGGACGACCTCGTCAACGAGGGCGGCATCATGGACCTGTGGGTGCGTGAGGCGCGTCTGTTCAAATACGGCTCCGGCACCGGCTCGAACTTCTCGATGCTGCGCGGTGAAGGCGAAAAGCTGTCCGGCGGCGGCCGCTCCTCCGGCCTGATGAGCTTCCTCAAGATCGGCGACCGCGCCGCCGGCGCCATCAAGTCGGGCGGCACGACGCGCCGCGCCGCCAAGATGGTCATCGTCGACGCCGACCATCCCGATATCGAGGAATTCATCGACTGGAAGGTCAATGAGGAGCAGAAGGTCGCCTCGCTGGTCACCGGCTCGAAGATCGTCAAGATGCACCTCGAAGCGATCATGAAGGCCTGCGTCAATTGCGAAGGCGATGGCGACGACTGCTTCGACCCGGCTTTGAACACCGCGCTGAAGCGCGAGATCAAGGCGGCCAAGAAGGACGCCGTGCCGGAGAACTACATCTATCGCGTCATCCAGTTCGCCCGCCAGGGCTACACCTCGATGTCGTTCAAGACCTACGACACCGACTGGGATTCGGACGCCTATCTCACCGTATCCGGCCAGAACTCCAACAACTCGGTTTCGCTGAAGGACAATTTCCTGCGCGCCGTCGAGGCCGATGGCGACTGGCAGCTCACCGCCCGCAAGGACGGCAAGGTTCTGAAGACGCTGAAGGCCAAGGACCTGTGGGAAAAGATCGGCTACGCCGCCTGGGCGTCGGCTGACCCCGGCCTGCACTTCAACACGACGATGAACGACTGGCACACCTGCGCTTCCGCCGGTGCGATCCGGGCCTCCAACCCGTGCTCGGAGTACATGTTCCTCGACGACACGGCCTGCAATCTCGCCTCGATCAACCTTTTGCCCTACCGCAAGGAAGACGGAACGATCGACATCGCCGCTTACGAGCACACCGTGCGGCTGTGGACCGTCGTGCTCGAAATCTCGGTGATGATGGCGCAGTTCCCGTCGAAGGAGATCGCCAAGCTCTCCTACGACTACCGCACGCTCGGCCTCGGCTATGCCAATATCGGCGGCCTGCTGATGACCTCGGGCATCCCTTACGACTCCGACGAGGGCCGCGCCATCTGCGCCGCGCTCACCGCTATTATGACCGGCGTCGCCTACTCGACCTCGGCCGAGATGGCTTCGGAGCTCGGCGCCTTCCCGGACTACGACCGCAACGCGCAGAACATGCTGCGCGTCATGCGCAACCACCGCCGCGCCGCCTATGGCGACAAGGACGGCTATGAGAAGCTCGCCGTCAATCCGGTGCCGCTGGTCGCGTCCGACCTCAAGCAGCAGGCGCTGGCCGAGCATGCCCGCGCCGCATGGGACCGCGCCATCGAGCTCGGCGAGGAGCATGGCTATCGCAACGCGCAGGCGACCGTGATTGCGCCGACCGGCACGATCGGCCTGGTCATGGACTGCGACACCACCGGCATCGAGCCCGATTTCGCGCTGGTGAAGTTCAAGAAGCTCGCCGGCGGCGGCTACTTCAAGATCATCAACCGCGCCGTGCCGGAAGCGCTGAGGACGCTTGGCTATTCCGAAAGCCAGATCGCCGAGATCGAGGCCTATGCGGTCGGCCATGGCAACCTCAACCAGGCGCCGGGCATCAACCCCTCGTCGCTGAAGGCCAAGGGCTTCACCGACGAGAAGATCGCGGCGCTGAACGCGGCGCTGAAGTCGGCCTTCGACATCAAGTTCGTGTTCAACCAGTGGACGCTCGGCGCCGACTGGGTGAAGGAGACGCTCGGCTTCACCGACGAGCAGCTCGGCGACTTCTCCTTCGAGATGCTGCCGGCGCTGGGCTTCTCCAGGAAGGACATCGACGCCGCCAACATCCATGTCTGCGGTGCCATGACGCTGGAAGGCGCGCCTTTCCTCAAGGCCGAACATCTTTCGGTGTTCGACTGCGCCAGCCCCTGCGGCAAGATCGGCAAGCGCTCGCTGTCGATCCAGAGCCACATCCTGATGATGGCGGCGGCGCAGCCCTTCATCTCGGGCGCCATCTCCAAGACCATCAACATGCCGAACGAGGCGACGGTCGAGGACGCCAAGAACGCCTACATGCTGTCCTGGAAGCTGGCGCTGAAGGCCAACGCGCTCTATCGCGACGGCTCGAAGTTGTCGCAGCCGCTCAACGCCTCGCTGCTCGCCGATGACGACGAGGATGAGGACGAGGCGGTCGAGCAGTTGATCGCGGCACCGGCCGCGCAGCGCGCCGTGCAGGTGACGGAAAAGATCGTCGAGCGCGTGGTGGAACGCCTCTACCGCGACCGCGAAAAACTGCCGAACCGCCGCAAGGGCTACACCCAGAAAGCCGTCGTCGGCGGCCACAAGGTGTATCTGCGCACCGGCGAATTCGACGACGGCCGCTTGGGCGAGATCTTCATCGACATGCACAAGGAAGGTGCCGCCTTCCGCGCGATGATGAACAACTTCGCCATCGCCATCTCGCTCGGCCTGCAATACGGCGTGCCGCTCGACGAATATGTCGAGGCCTTCACCTTCACCAAGTTCGAGCCGGCCGGCATGGTGCAGGGCAACGACGCGATCAAGAACGCGACGTCGATCCTCGACTATGTGTTCCGCGAGCTTGCCGTCTCCTATCTCGGCCGCCACGACCTCGCCCATGTCGACCAGTCGGACTTCGACAAGACCGCGCTTGGCCGCGGCATCACCGAAGGCAAGGCGACGCCCTTCTCCAAGGGCCTCTATCGCGGCGCCTCGCCGGTGAAGCTGGTGTCCGGCATCGGCGGCGAGCCCAAGGGCCTTGGCGGCTCCGGCCCGACCACCGCGCCTGCCCGCGCCGCGCCCACCGCCTTCGCCGGTTCCAACGTGCTGGCGCTAAAACCGGCAAGCGACGAGGCCCTTGCCTACAAGCGCGACTATGAGGAGCGCGCCAGGGAACTGGCCGAGGAGATGGTGGAAGCGGAAGCCGAGGCCGCGGGCGGCGCCGAAGCCCTCTTCACCGACGCCGCCGCCAACGAAGCGGCCGAGGCGAAGAAGCTCGCCGCGACCCGTCGCCAGCAGTCGCTGCTCCAGGGCTACACCGGCAACGAATGCTCGGAATGCCACAACTTCACCATGGTGCGGAACGGCACCTGCGAGAAGTGCGACACTTGTGGATCGACGAGCGGGTGCAGCTGAGAACGGAACACCTCCAGGCAAATTACTGATTGAGATTTCCCGAGCGCTAAGGCGTTCGGGAAATTGAAATAGGAACAAAACAAAAACAGAGGCGCAAGAACATCCCGCCGAGCCGCTAGCGTTGATTGGATGGAATCGTGGCAACCTCACTTAATTTAAGTCCAACCGATATCCTCACCGCAATCTTGGTATTTATTACCGGTATATACGCTTGGCTTACGTATAATATAGCAAAGTCAAATAGAATGATGGTGACCGAAGTTCAGAAGCAGATTGAAGTTCAAACGAGACCGATAATTTCCTTCAACATCGAAATTCACCATCATACGATTTTTGTCGCCCGCATATGGAATAACGGGTCATCGCCGGCGGAGGACGTAAAATTATCTATTGATAAGGACTTCTATCGATTTGGCGAAACCAGAGGAGAATCAAAGAATATTGCTGATATGTACATTTTTAAAAACACGCTACCGACGCTTGCGCCGGGAGATGGCTTCTGGATCGATCTTTGCACTGGCCCAGAAGTTGGCAGAGAAGTCGACGGAAAAGTTATTACGCCGGATAAATTCGCTATCCAAGCTTCATATAAGTATGGAACACGTGAATATATTGAAAATTTCGCTGTAGACCTCAGAGCATACTTTTACACGTCGGGCCAAAAGAGAATGCCTGAGCAGCTCGAAAAAATAGCCAAATCGCTCGATCAACTGGCAAAATCGAAGCAGCTATAGGCCACGATGATCGACCACATCACCATCGAAGTGAGCGACCTCGCCAAGAGCAAGCTCTTCTACGAAAGGGCGTTTGTGCCGTTGGGGTATCGCCTCTCCTTCGGCAAGGAAGGCGTGTTCTGGGCCTTCGATGTCGGCAATGGCTGCCTGTTCGAGATCCAGAGCACGGGCGAGAAGCCGCCGCTCACCCGTCTGCATGTCGCCTTCCGTGTGAAGGGCAAGGCAGAGGTAGATGCGTTCTACCGGGCCGCGCTTGAGGCGGGCGCCGCGGACAATGGCGCGCCCGGGCCGCGTCCGGACTATGGCGCGAACTACTACGCCTGCTTCGTGCTCGATCCCGATGGCTACAACATCGAGGCGATGATCAACGAGGCCTAGCGCCCTCTCCTTCTCCCCTTGTGGGAGAAGGTGGATCGGCGCGCAGCGCCGAGACGGATGAGGGGTGGTCCAGCGGAGTGAGACGTCGGCGATCCATCGCAGCGTCCAACACTGGCGAAGGTCTGCGCCAAGCTGGAACACCCCTCATCCGGCCGCTTCGCGGCCACCTTCTCCCACAAGGGGAGAAGGGAAGATGCGCTCAATCCGCATCCGCCACCATCTGCCCGCCGCCCAGCCAGTTGCGCCATTGCCGCTCGTCGCCATGGAAGACGTTGAGGTCGATGCGTCCCCTCACCCCATGCGACAGGCCGGAGCCGGAATACTGCCAGAACAGCCATCTGCGGCCCGGATAGACCTTTGACGGATGCGCCGCCACAGCGCGCAGCCAGAACGGATAGTCGAGGAAGGCGCCGCGCAGGTTGTCGCGATAGAAGTCGGGGCTGGTGTAGATGATGGGTCGCTGGCCGTAGTACCGCTCCAGCTTGTCCATGAACACCTGCATCTTCTCCAGCACTTTTTCGCGTGAAGGCCGGCGCTTGCAGGAGGAGTCGCCGTTCCACTCGACATCGATCACCGGCGGCAGCGCGCCCTCGACCCGCGGCACGTTGCGGATGAACCAGTCGGCCTGCTCGCCGGCGGTGCGGCACCAGTAGAAGAAATGATAGGCGCCGCGCTTCAGCCCGGCGGCGTCGGCGCCGCGCCAGTTCGCCCTGAACATCGGATCGAGATGGTCGCCACCGTCGGTCGCCTTGATATAGGCGAAGTTGGCGCCCTGGGCGCGCAGCTTTTCCCAGTTGATGTTGCCCTGCCAGCGCGAGACGTCGACGCCGTGGACGGCAAGGTGCCGCGGCGAGGCGCGGCCGAAATTGATCGGCTTGGCATCGCGGAAGGCATAGCGGGTGACCGGGCTCGCGAGCATCGCCGGTGCCGCGCGCGACAGCCGCTTCGGCGTCGACACCAGCGCCGCCTCTTGAACCGGCGGCTCGACCCTGTCCGGCAGATCCTGAGCGGGGAACGCCACCGTCTCTTCCTCGGCCAGGCCGAAAGGACGCGAATTCTCGTCGTCAAGGCGCGAATTCTCGTCGCCGGGGCGCGCATTCTCGTCGCCGGGGCGCGAATTTTCTTGATCAAGACCCGCGCCCTGGTCGTCAAGCAGCGGCGCCGGCGGCCTGAAGCGCGCAGCGCCCGTCATCGACGCGGTTTCGACGGTGGTCTCGGCGTCGGCCGTCTTCATCGCCTTGGCGACAGGCGCACTAGGCCTGACCACGGAACTCGTCGTCTCGTTGGACGGCATCTGCAGGGCATCGACGCCGGACGTAGACGAGCAGCCTGCAAGGCAAAGCGATGCGAGCACGAAACTGACGACGCTAAGATTCCGCATCTTGACCTGTACGCAAAACAAAACAGACCGAAGGCAGGAACGGCGCCGCCGGAAGCCCCTTTCCTAATGAGAAATTACCAACAAAGTTTGAATCAAAATTTACTTTTGGTCCGGGGAAGCGATTCGCGACCGGCCGCGCCGCCGTGAAACCGGGAAGCCGCGGACCTGATCGGAAAGTTGCGCACCCCGACACAACCGACGTCTTGAAAGCCAGGGTCTAACCCTGCCCCAATTCGTACCCATATAGGGGCTCGCTAGATGCGTTGAAACGCTCCGACCAAAGGATTGTAACCAATGTCAAAATCACGGACGATCAAAGTTGCGTCGATCTTCCTGATCCTGCTGATGGCGCTCGGAAGCGTGTCTGTCGGCACCGCCGAGGCGCGCATGGGCGGCAGTTTCGGCAGCCGTGGCAGCAGGACTTTCCAGGCCCCGGCCCCGACGAACACCGCGCCATACACAGCGCCTGTAAGGCGCTCGATGACGCCCAACACCACCCAGTCGATCCCGCCGGCGCAGTCGTTTCCAGGTCAGGCGCGCCCGGGGTTCTGGAACGGTTTTGGTGGCGGCCTTGTCGGCGGTCTGGTCGGAGGGCTCCTCTTCAACGGCCTGTTCGGCATGATGCTCGGCCACGGATTCGGCGGCATCGGCGGCGGCCTGAGCTTCATCTTCCAGCTGCTGCTCATCGGCGGCCTCATCATGCTGGCGATGCGGTTTTTCAGCCGCGACAATGCCGCGCCGGCCAATATGAGAAGCTCGGGCCTTCCCTTCGGCCGGCAAGACTGGGGAGGCGCGCAGCCCAGCTACCCATCCCGCATCACGGGTTTGGGCGCGGCCGGCTCATCCGGCGCTGACGAAATCGGCATCACGGATACCGATCGGGACGCGTTCGAAAATATCCTCGGCGACGTGCAGGCCGCATTCAGTCGCGAGGATCACCAGGGATTGCGAAGGCTGACGACGCCCGAGATGGTTTCCTACCTTTCTGAAGAGCTGGCGGACAACGCCACCCATGGCCTCAAGAACGATGTGACAAATCTTGAGCTGCTGGAAGCCGATATTGCGGAGGCGTGGCGAGAGGGCTCGCGCGACTACGCCACCGCGGCAATGCGCTGGTCGGCCATCGATGTCATGCGCAACCGCCAGACCGGCGCCGTCGAAAAGGGCGATCCGAAAAATCCGGTCGAAGCGACCGAGTTGTGGACCTTCACCCGTGAGGCCGGAGGGCCGTGGCTGTTGTCCGCGATTCAGGACGCGTCCAACTAAACACAATCGCGGCGCTATCCGCGTCGCGGTACCCTACGGCGGTGCCTACCGACCTCGCCTGAACACCCCGATCATCGGCCCAAGATTCCAGAAATCGTCGTTGCGGCCGATGGCCGGCGCGTACAAGCTGGATATGGAGCCATCGAGGAACAGCGCGTTCGGGCAGCCGAGCTCGTCGCGGAACAGGCGCGCGAATTCATGGAAGGTCACGACGTCGTTCGAGATGGCGAAGACGGCAACCCCATCGGCCCGCACGCCGACGCCGTCGCGGATCTTTCGCGATGGGCTGCCGGCCTGGAATTTCGGATGCAGCTTGCCGTCGATGACCAGCATCGGCCCGGACTGGGTTGCGTAATCCACGCGCGGCGAACGCTTCAAAAAGTCCTTCGTCGCGCGAACGCCTGCCTTGCCGTCGCCGAGATAAAAGATGCCGTTCGGCTGCATGGAAAAGTTACCGGTGCCGGCCCCGGTCTTCGCCGGCGTGATCTGTTGTCCCTGCTCGACATAGAGCCCGACCGGCGCGAGGTTGGGATGATACATGCCCGCATTCATGCCGAACAGCATGGTGCGGCCGGCGGCCTGCTCGGCGGTGCGAAGATTGTGTAGCGAGCGGTAGAGCTCGCCGTCCTTGTTCTTCCAGAACAGCTCGATCGAAAAATGCTTCGGATCGGTCTCGCAGACGAGATAGCTCGCCCTTTCGAAGCTGAGGTCGCGGCACGGCGGCAGCGCCGCCAGCCACTGACCGGCGCCTAAGCCCGCGCCGACAGCGGTCGGCAGCGCCAATTTCACCAGCGTCGCCAGCAAGGGCACCGATTGCAGCAGCGTCGCAAGATCCATCAGCGCACCCGAAGCGAAGGTTCAGGGTGCCGGTATAGCGGATTCGGTGAAAGCCTCTAGCTCAACCAGCCGACGGCGACGCCGATCAGAAGCACGATGCCAAGCAGGCCGCGATAGATGACGAAGGGCCAGGCGGAAAAGCGCTCGAGCACCCGCATCAGCCCCCATATGGCGAAGAAGGCCGAGATCGAGGCGACGACGAGGCCGACACCCAGGACCGACCAGCCATAGGCGCCAAGATGAATCTTGTGCAGTTCCCAAAGCTCTTTCAGGCCGGCAAGCGCGATCGCCGGCAGGCCGAGCAGGAAGGAGAGCCGCGCCGCCTCCGGCCGGGCATAGCCAAGACCCAGCGCCGCCGTCAGCGTCGAACCCGAGCGTGACACGCCGGGAATGAGGGCGCCGACCTGGGCGACGCCGACCAGCAAGGCGTCG
The DNA here is from genome assembly GCF_058312955.1 of Mesorhizobium sp. LEGMi-168a. Classification (NCBI taxonomy): domain Bacteria; kingdom Pseudomonadati; phylum Pseudomonadota; class Alphaproteobacteria; order Hyphomicrobiales; family Phyllobacteriaceae; genus Mesorhizobium; species Mesorhizobium sp. LEGMi-168a. The sequence goes on along the minus strand of NZ_JBZEGV010000007.1, from coordinate 253,188 downwards.
AGCACGGACACTTTTTCGAGGGTCAGCCTGTGGCGGGCATAGATTTCGGAAAGCGCCAGAAGCACGGCCATGACGATGCAGGCCCAGCCGATCACGGCCAGCCCTCGCAGCGGCGAATTGCAGGCATTGAGAACACTGGAAAGCGCGAGCCCGGCAATGACGATCGGAACGGTCGCAAGCACGATGCCGATCGCCAGGCGAAAGTAGCGGTTGGCGAAATCGCGGCGCGCGAGCGCCGACAGCGACCCCATCGCGACATCCCTGATATCGCTCCAGAAATAGCTGACGACCGCCGCCAATGCCGCAAGCTGCATGGCGGCCGAGAAGGCGGAGCCGGGATCCTGCCAGCCGAGCACGGCGGGCACGACGCGCATATGCGCCGTCGAAGAGATCGGCAGCAATTCGGTGATGCCTTGCACGATGCCGAGAAATGCCACCTTGGCATAGCCCAGGCCGACAAAGCCGGTGTCCAGTCCCTGCGTGCAGACGTCAGTCATCCCGATCCTTTCCCCAGAACAAAGTGCATCGTCATTCGCAAAGCCCCTCAACGACAGCCTTATCCGCGCGATACCGGGAATCCAACTCACGGATTTGTAAGGTGCCGCTAATCCTGCTTGACAATGGGTGTCTCCATATTATCATCCGCTAATCTTACGCTGTAAGGCAGATCGGAGGAGGACCATCATGTCGACCGCCGCCCTCTGGGAGCTAGAGCCGCCGCCGGAACCGCATCTGCCGGAAATCGCGATCGAGGACGTCTCGCGCGATCTGAGCCGCGCCATCGAGCGCGCCGAGGTCAATGCCTGGCTCGACCTCTATGACGCCGCGCCCGCGGATTTCGCCGCCAGGCACGGCCTGTCGATCGCCCGTGACGGCGATCTTGTCTGGACCACCTGCGCGACGATCCCGTTCATCCACTTCAACTGCGTGAAGAACATCGGCGTCGAGGCACCGGCTTCGGAGGCCCAGCTCGATGCGCTGCTGGCACATTACCGCGCGGCCGGCATCTTGCGGCCATGGTTCTACACCAGTCCGCATACCGAGCCGTCGCGGCTGAGATGCTGGCTGGAAGCGCGCGGGCTGCAGCATCAGAGCGGCTGGGAACGCATCTTTCGCGATGCGACCCCGCTGCCGGCCGAACCGCTCTTCCCAGCCGACGATCTGTCGGTCGAGGAGGTCACGCCCAAAACGGCTCCGGAATGGGCGTCCTTCATCGACGCCAAATACAGGCTGCCCACTTCGCCCTGGCTCCTGGCGCTGGTCGGCCGCAAAGGCTGGCGTCACTATATGCTGAAACGAGATGGCGCGGTGGCCGCGGTGCGCTCACTGTTCATCTCAGACGGCGCCGCCTGGAGCGGCATCGACGCGCCGGTGCCCGGCATCATGGCGCCAAGCTTCGATCTCGACGCTGTGCTTGGCGAAAGGCTGGTACGCGACGGCATCGCCGCCGGCGCGAAACTGTTCGTCGCCGATATCGAGGCGCCGCACCCCGACCGCGACGGTCCGGCCTACCGCAACTACGCGCGGCTCGGTTTCAAGATTGCCTATTTCCGCAGTCATTATAGCTATTTGCCGGCGTATTCGAGCTGATGGAAAGAGGGCGCGGCTCTAGCGGTACAGCCATTGCGTCAGGCAGCTCCTGGCCACGACATGGGCCGGCGGCACCATAGGCTGGTCGATCCGGGAATCGTCGGCGGCCCTGTCGCGCGCTTTTTCCAAGAGCATGCGGAGTTCCGCCGGGCGCACGCGGTCGCGTTCCATCACGAGTTGGATCATCGGGTCGTTCAAAAGCTCGTCCAGGGTGTTGATGCTCTCGCTCATCCGTCGCCTCCTCGCGATGCCTTCCCGCATGGCGCTTAGATAGGCAGCCAATGATGGCCCGCCAATGACGCTTTGCCGGCTATCTCGTGAATCGAAGATGAAATTTTTGTGCAGGCCTTAACCTTCTCCCCTTGTGGGAGAAGGTGTCGCCGAAGGCGACGGATGAGGGGTGCTGGAAGAAACGGGACGGCGGCAATTCCAAGCATTTGCCAAGCTGGAACACCCCTCATCCGTCTCGGCGCTGCGCGCCGATCCACCTTCTCCCACAAGGGGAGAAGGGAGAGGGCTAGGTCGGCGGAGCGCCTTCATATTGCGGCAGGCCGTCATCGAGCCGCACCCAGGGCTGCATGGACGCCGTCCAGAAATGCATGTCGGGCTTGAACACGGACGGATCGTCGAGCGAACCGGACGTGACGCCGAGAATGCCTCTGGAGTCGCGCCGCGAAAACATCGTCGTGCCGCAGGCGGGACAGAAGCCGCGCTTGAGGTCCGGCGAGGAATTGACCGTCGCCAAAGGCCCTTCGACGGTCACATCGTCGATGCGGAACAGGAGCCGCGCGTTGAAGGCGGCCCCGATCGCCTTCTGGCAGATCCGGCAATGACAGACGCGCTCGTTGATCGGCTCGGCCTCGGCGCGATAGCGCACCGCGCCGCACAGGCATCCGCCCTGGTATTTCGTCATTGAAAGCACCTGCTTTGTGGAGTTGGCCACGGTAGTAGCGGTCGCCATCTCAGCGTCAATTGAAAAGCTTTGATGGGACGCGATCGGTTGTCGTGATGCAGGCGCCGACGTAGCAATAAATGGGATGGCTCAGTGGCGCCGGGCCTGGACGAGGTAGGCGTCGATCTCGGTTTCGCCGAGCCATTTGGCGGCCTCGAGCCGATGCAGCCCTTCGACCAGGACATGGCGCTTGCCGTCGTGACGTACCTGGATCGGCGTCTTCATGCCGTTCTCGAGGATGTCTTCGGCGAGATGGCGCACTGTCTCGGGATGCAGCGTCTTGCGGCGCGCCGTTGGCACGTAGATGTCGTCGACCTTGACCTTTTGCACGCGCAGCATGTCCGCTCCCGGCGTTGAACCATCGCTTCAGAATGAAATAGTTGGTTTGCCGGATATGGCCAAGCGCTCGCTGGCCCGATTGTTTCCATTTGACGCTTGGCCGGCCAATCGTCTCAATGGCGGCCGTCTTGGTTTCAGGTGTTCATTGACGCAACTGCCTACCGAATTCCCCGATTTCGGGCTGACGCCCGAGCAGCGCCGCGAGGCGGTGCGCGGCCATTACTACGAATGGCCGGGCATGGATGGCTCAAGGGGCGAGATCTGGTGCTACAGCGACCGCTTTTCGTATCGGCCGGCCGAGACCGTGGTGCTGCATGTCAGCTCGACGGCGCCGCAATTCGACATCGTCATCGTCCGCGACGGCAGCGTTGAAACCAAGGTCTTCGAGAAAACCGGCCTGTCGGCACGCTGGCAGGACACGCCCGACCAATGCTCCGTCGAGGGCTGCGGCTGGGAGGCCTCGTTCGAATTCAGCATCGGCGACGACTGGCCGTCGGGCGCCTATCGCGCCACCCTTTCGGCCGAAGGCCGGGACGGCAAGACGATCCACAGCCACCATCTCTTCATCGTCGCGCCCCTGCCCGGTAAAAAACCCGGCCGCCTGCTGCAGGTCGCCGCGACCGGCACTTGGCTCGCCTACAACACCTGGGGCGGCTCCAACCATTATCAGGGCATCACCGGTCCGAACCGCGACCAATACGCGACGATGGTGTCGACGCAGCGCCCCTGGTGCCGGGGCTTCGTCGTGCTGCCGAAGGAGGCGCCGCGCGTGCCGCTGGAAGTCGCGGTGCCGCCGAAGACGGTGCCGCGCTATCCGCACATGGAATGGGCTTTTGCCACCGGGCATTCGAAGAAATACGCCTCTTCCGGCTGGGCGAGCTACGACAGCCATTTCTTCCGCTTCGCCGAGCGCGGCGGCTATGCGGTCGACCTCGCCAGCCAGCACGATTTGCATTTCTCGCCCGAAATCCTCGACGGCTACGATTGCGTCGTCTTCGTCGGCCATGACGAATACTGGACCTGGGAGATGCGCGACGCAGTCGACCACTATGTCGAGCGCGGCGGCCATGCGGCGCGCTTCGCCGGCAACTTCATGTGGCAGACGCGGCTGGAGGACCAGGGCCGCCGCCAGGTCTGCTATAAATACAAGGCCCGCGCCGAGGACCCCGCCTATCGCGGCGGCGACATCACCCGAGCCACCAATTCCTGGGAGGCGCCGGAGATCGACCGTCCGGGCAGCGCCACCTTCGGCCTCAACGCGACCAGGGGCGTCTATGCCGGCTGGGGCGGCTGCGCGCCGCGCGGCGTACGCGGCTTCCCGGTCTACCGCCCCGACCATTGGGCCTTCGCCGGCGCTGGCATTTACTATGGCGACCTGCTCGGTGCCGACAGCCATGTCTATGGCTACGAGGTCGACGGGCTGGACTTTGAGATCCGCGGCGGCTTGCCCTACCCGACCGCAACCAGCGGCGCGCCGGACGGCTTGCAGGTTCTGGCGGTCGGCATGGCGAGCCAGGTCGAGGAAAGCGCCGACATCCCGATCGAGGACCAGTTCCTCACCGACGAGGACGGGCGCTTCACCGCCGAAACGCTGTTCGGCGAGGCCAGCGACGCCAATCTCGACAAGGTCAAGCGCGGCAACGGCATGATCGTCAATTTCCCGCGCGGCAAGGGCGAGGTCTTCCATGCTGGAAGCTGCGAATGGGTCGCCGGCCTGCTAAGGCAGGACGCGATGGTCGAACGCGTGACCAAAAATGTTCTCGACCGCTATCTCGGAAAGTCCTGACATGCCGAAACTGGAAGCGCAGCCCTCATCTCAGACAGAAGAGCGGCGGCCGTCGCATCTGTTCTATCTTGCCAACCTGCGCCGGCCGCTCGTCGACCGCGCCGAAGGCATCTATTTCTGGACCAAGGACGGCCGCCGCTTCATCGACGGGTCGAGCGGGCCGATGGTCGCCAACATCGGCCATTCCAACCGCAACGTGCTGGACGCCATGAAGCGGCAGATGGACAAGACCACCTTCGCCTACCGGCTGCATTTCGAAAACGAGCCGGCCGAAGAGCTGGCGCGGGCACTGGCCGGGAAACTGCCGGAGGGCATGGACCGCATCTTCTTCGTCTCCGGCGGTTCCGAGGCAACCGAATCCTGCATCAAGCTTGCCCGGCAATGGGCGGTCGCCACCGGCCAGCCCAAGCGCTGGAAGGTGATCACCCGCTTCCCCTCCTATCATGGCGGCACGCTCGGCTCGCTTGCCGTCACCGGCGACGACGCGCTGGCCGAAACCTTCACGCCGATGATGCGGGTGATGCCAATGGTGCCGGCACCGACTGCCTGGCGCGACCGCGACAACCTCTCGATGGAGCAGCGTGGCATCCGCTACGCCGACATGCTGGAGGAAAAGATCCAAGCCGAGGGCCCGGAAAGCGTGCTCGCCTTCATCATGGAGCCGGTCGGGGGTGCTGCGACGGCAGCGCTTGTCGCGCCCGACAGTTACTATCCGCGCATCCGCGAGATCTGCGACCGCTACGGCATTCTGCTTATCCATGACGAAGTGATGAGCGGCGCCGGCCGCACCGGCAAATTCCTTGGCGGCGACCATTGGAACTGCAAGCCGGACATCGTCGCGCTGTCGAAGGGGTTGGGCTCGGGCTACGCACCGCTCGGCGCGCTGGCGGCTCCCATGCGGCTGGTCGAGCCACTGCTGGCTTCCGGCGGCTTCCAGCACGGCCACACCTATGCCGGCAACCCGCTCGCCTGCGCGGCCGGCCTTGCGGTGCTCGGCGAGATGGACCGGCTCGATCTCATCGCCAATGCCGCGGCCATGGGCGATGTGCTGATCGAAGAGCTGAGAGGACTGGCGAAACGCTTCCCTTTCATGGCCGACGTGCGCGGCAAGGGATTGCTCCTTGGCGTGGAAATGCTGGCCGATCCGGAGACGCTGAAGCCCATCGAACCCACCCGCAAGGCAACCCAGCGCCTGCTCGATCACGCCTATGCGCGCGGCCTGATCATCTACGGCCGCAAGGTCAAGGGCGGCGTCGACGGCGACAATTTCATGGTGGCGCCGCCGATGATCATCACGCGCGAGCAGATCGGCGAGATGATCGCCATCATTGGGGACTCGCTGGAGGCGCTGGCTGCGGAGCTAGACTTGCCGGTGGAAGGCTGAGGGATGGTCGGGTTGAGATAGCCAATCTGAGATGATGGTGTTCCTTCGCGCCCCCCTCTGGCCTGCCGGCCATCTCCCCCTCAAGGGGGGAGATTGGCGGCTTCAATGGCAGCGCGCTTTCGGCACCCTCGGTAATTGGCGAAAGCCGGCGCGACGTCCGATCTCCCCCCAAGTGGGGGAGATGTCCGGCAGGACAGAGGGGGGCGCCTGGGCGCCGTACTTGTCGTGAGCGCAATTATTCTTCGCCCCGGCCGCATCGACGACGTCGAGACCATCCATGCCGCCCTGCTGCGCCTCGGCACCCATATCGGCGCGCATCAGGAAATCACCTCCACTCCCGACGATCTCCGGCGCTACGGCTTCGGCGAAAAACCCGCCTTCTCGACCCTGATAGCCGAGATCGACGGCGAGTTCGCCGGCCTTTGCCTGCACTTCCCGATCTTCTCGACCTGGATGGGCCGGCCCGGCGTCTTCGTGCAGGACCTCTATGTCGAGGACCGCTTTCGCGGCCGCCGGATCGGCGAGAAACTGCTGCGGCGCGTGGCGAGGGAATGCCGCTTAGCGGGCGGTGTCTATCTCAGACTCTCCGTCGATACCGACAACGAGATCGCCAAGGCCTTCTATGAGAAGCTCGGCATCGGCTGGTCGAGCTACGAGCAGGTGCAAAAGATCGTCGGCGAGGCCTTCTTCGCCTTTGCCGATGCGCCGGAGGAAGAACGATGAAAGCCTTCTACGCCGAGGAACAGAAGCGCCACGACCCAACGGCCTTCCTTTCCAGCGGCGCGCCGCAACCCAACCCGGAGAAGCCGGAGCGCGTCGAAAGATTGTTAGCTGGCGCAAGATCGGCCGGTTTGACGATCGAACGGCCGAAGGACTATGGCCTCGGGCCAATCGCCGCCGTGCACACGCCCGAATATCTCGACTTCCTCGAGCACATCTTCGCCCGCTGGCAGCGTATCGAAGGCGCCTCGGCAGAGGTCATTCCGAATATCCACCCGATCGCCCGCAACGGCTCCTATCCGGCTTCGGCGGTCGGCCAGGCCGGCTATCACATGGCCGACACCGCCTGCCCGATCTCGGCCGAGACCTGGAACAGCGCGCTGTGGAGCGCCTGGAGCGCGGTCGAAGCCGCCGAAGCGGTGATGGCCGGCGCGCCTTCCGCCTATGCGCTCTGCCGACCGCCGGGTCATCATGCCTTCGCCGATGTCGCGGGCGGCTTCTGCTTCATCAACAATTCGGCGGTCGCCGCGCAGGTGCTGCGCAGACAGGCAGCGCGCGTCGCGATCCTCGATGTCGACCTGCATCACGGCAATGGCACGCAAGGAATCTTCTACGCGAGGCCCGATGTGCTCACCGTCTCGCTGCACGCCGATCCGGTGCGCTTCTACCCGTTCTTCTGGGGCCATGCCGACGAGCGCGGCGAAGGGCCGGGTCTGGGCTACAATTTCAACCTGCCGCTGCCGCGCAAGTCCGGCGACGCAGCATTTCTCGAAGCGCTGGCCTCAGCCTTCCGGCGCATCCACGCTTTCGTTCCCGATGCGTTGGTCGTGGCGCTCGGGCTCGATGCCTTCGAGGGCGACCCGTTCGGCGGCCTGTCGGTGACGACGCCAGGCTTCTCGCGCATCGGCGAGGCGATAGCCGATCTCGCCCTGCCGACGGTGATCGTCCAGGAAGGCGGCTATCTGTGCGATGCGCTGGGCGACAACCTCACCGCTTTCCTGATCGGCTTCGGCGGCAAGCAGGGATAGCGCGTTTCAGGCGAGCTGCTGCCTCAGCATCGCGATCACGCGGTGCACGCTTTCCAGCGTCTCGTCGATCTCGACGGCCGTATTGTAGTGGGCAATGCCGATCCGCACGACGCCCTGCTCCGGTGGGATGCCGAGCTGGTGGACGATTTCCCATGCGTAGTTGTGGCCCGACCAGAGAAAAATGTTCTCGGTGTTCATCTGCCGCACGATCGTTTCCGGCACGATGCCTTCGACCGTGAAGGAAACCGTCGGCACGCGTTCACTTAGGCGCTCCGGGTCGATGATGCCGCGGATGGTCAGGCCAGCGATATCCGACAGGCCTTCGATCAACTGCCGGGCGAGCGCGTTTTCGTAGGCGATCGACACCTCGAAGGCTTTCGCGATCCGCTGCCGCCGCGAGCCGCCCTCGCCGGCCGCCGCGCCGAGATCGGCGAAATAATCGACGGCGGCGGTGAGGCCGGCCATCAGCTCGATCTGCGGCGTGCCGAGCTCGAACCGCTCCGGCAGGCCGTTGGACGAGCAGCGACATTTGTAGGGTTTTAGTCCGTCGATGACGTCGCGGCGGCCCCACAATATACCCATATGCGGCCCGAAGAATTTGTAGGCCGAGCAGACCAGGAAATCGCAGCCGAGTTCCTGCACGTCGATCAGCCCGTGCGGCGCGAACTGCACGGCGTCGACATAGACCAGCGCACCGGCCTGCCTGGCGATCGCCGTCAGCGCCTTCACGCGGTTGATCGAGCCGGTGAGGTTCGAGGCATAGTTCAGCGCCACCAGCCGCGTCTTTTCCGAAAGCAGCGCCTTCAAAGCGTTTCCCTCGACCTGCCAGCTCCGTTCGTCGAACGGCAGGAAACGCACGACAAGACCGAGATCCTCGGCAAGCTGCAGCCAGGGCGAGACATTGCCCTCATGGTCCATGCGCGTCAGGATGATTTCGTCGCCAGCCTTCATCGCCCGGCCGAGCGTGCGTGACATATGGTAAGTCAGCGTCGTCATGTTGGCGCCGATGATGATCTCCTCGACGCTTGCCGCACCGAGGAAGTCGGCCATCGCCGCATGCGCCTCGTCGACCACTTTTTGCGCTGCGACCGTCGTTTCGAAGAAACCGCCAAGATTGGCGTTGGTGGTCAGCAGGCAGCGCGACACCGCGTCGGCCACCGCCAGCGGCACCTGCGTGCCGGCTGGATTGTCGAGATAGATGCGACGGCGACCTTGGTCGGTCAGCGAAAGCGCCGGAAATCGCTCGCGCACGGCCTCGATCGGAAAATCTGCCATCGTCTCCACCCCTTTGTCTTTTCTAATGATTTCCGGTCACGGGCACGGATTACCGACGCGCTGATGGATGGCGTCGACTGCCTTCTGCATCTCATCCGTCCAGGTGACCTCGGCTGAGGACAGCGCCATATCGAGCTGCGCGACGCTGGTGGCGCCGACGATGTTCGCGGTCACGAACGGCCGGCTCGATACATAAGCGTTGGCAAAGAGCGCCGGCTCCATGCCGAAGGAGCGCGCCAACTCATTGTATTCGAGCAGCACCTCTGCCGCATTCGGCGTCTCGTAGCGCTGGCCGCGGTTGAAAAGCTGCGAGCGTGAGCCTTGCGGCCGCGCGCCATGATCGTATTTGCCGGTCAGATAGCCCTGCGCCAGCGGCGAATAGGCAAGCAGCGAAACCTCTTCGCGCTCGCAGACCTCGGCCAGGTTCACCTCGAAGGTGCGATTGACCAGATTGTAGGCGTTCTGCAACGAGGCGACGCGCGGGCCGATGCCCTTGCCGGATTCGGTGAGGAAACGCATGACGCCCCACGAGCTCTCGTTCGACAGGCCGAGATGGCGGATCTTGCCTGCCTTCACCAGTTCCTCGAAGACGGCGAGCGTCTCGGTGATCGGCGTCTCGCCCGCCGGAGCGCCGGCAGCGTCGGCCCGACGCGCCACCGCGCCGATGCGCGTGGGATTCGAGCCCCATGGAATGTCTCGGTCCGGCCAGTGGATCTGGTAGAGGTCGATATAGTCGGTGCGGAGTTTGGCCAGCGACTTCTCGACCGCATCGAAGATATCGGCGCGCACCAGCTTCGATGGCCGATCGCCGCGGAACCAGGTGTTGGCCGTGCGGCCGACCACTTTCGAGGCGATGATGACCTTGTCACGATTTCCCTTCGCCTTCATCCAGCTGCCGATGATCCTCTCGGTCCATCCTTGCGTCTCCGCCTTCGGCGGGATCGGGTAAAGCTCGGCCGTGTCGATGAAATTGACCCCGCGCGAGAATGCCAGGTCCATCTGCGCATGACCTTCCGCCTCGGTGTTCTGCTGGCCCCAGGTCATCGACCCCAGGCAAATTTGCGAAACAAGGAGATCGGTCCGACCGAGGCGGCGTTTTTGCATTGAAATGTCTCCGGCGGGGTTTTGCGCAGGGCTGCGCGGGGAGGAAGCCCAAGCATAGAGCAAAGCAGCGATGCTCTCCAAGCCCTTCTGCCGGCGGGAGTCTCAGTCTGAAATTTAGATCAACCTGCAGATCGTGTAGTAGACCACCACGTGCGTCGCTTCGAACATCGCCAATGTAGCGACAAAGACTAAGGCGAGAACAACTGAAGGATATCGGTCGTACCATGAAGGTGGCTCATCGCCGCTCTCGTTGAGAACAGCACGAACCTGCTTGAAAACGGCTAGAAAACGAACTCCGGTCCACACGGCAGCCCACGCCACGACGAATTCAATGGAAAAGCCCCGGACTGCGAAATAAATCGGGCCAAGGAGTGAGATTAGTGGAACAAAAACGCTCATTTGCGGGCTGGAATATCAACCGACCTTAGCGCCGGGTGGCAGCCAGCGCCCGCCGTTTGGCCTCGTCGATCAGCATATTGGCCACCTGCATGCGGATCATGGCGCGCTGGCGCAGATGCGGCGCGACGCGGTCGGGATGGTTGGAAAAGGCGAAGTTGCGGCGCATGCGGCCGAAATCGGCATTCTTGCCGGGGCGGTCGAGGCCGAGCTCTCCGGCAATCGATTCGGGATCGATCGGCGGCAGCTTTTCTTCTGGCCGGTGCTCTTCATCGGCAAGCGTCAGCTTGGCCTGGTCGAGAAGCGCGGCGAACTCTGCCGCGAGGTCGGCGCCCGCCTCACGATATTCGGCGGCGACGCTCTCGCCAGCAACCTTGATGCGCCCTGAGTGAAGCTCGTCCGCCACCGACAGGTAGTCGAACGGAATGGAGGGCCGGGCGCCCCCATCCTCGCCCTTCTCGGCGGCTATGATGAGGTCGTCGAGCAACGAAGCGAAATCGAGCTTGTTCCCGGTGCCGATCTCAGCCTCCCCTTTCACGACGGTTTTCACTGTCGCGGTCGACCTTAGATCGCTCTCGTTAAAAATGAATGCCGACGACGTTAACAATTGTGGGCATTCAGCTCCGAAAACCTGCTGCCGAATGCACGGAAATGAAAGGCCGGACTGCATTTTCGTGCAGCCCGGCAGGATCGCCAGGAGTGGCGAGGAAAAAGCCGGCCATGTGCCAGCACCGAGGCGTACGGTCGAGCGTCCGCAAAAGTTTCAGAAAGAATCGATTATGACGAAAAAAACGCCAGGCATGGCTGCCATGCAATTGCTGCACTGCACAATTGTAACAAATCACCTATATCTTAGACGTGTGGAGGACAAATTAGGGGCCTGGGATATGGGGTTCTTCACCGAAATGTTCGCGCGGCCGCGCCCGCAGGAACAGCAGCGTTACCGCTCGGCGCTCGCGCTTCTCAACGCGATGAGCAATGCCGACCGCGCCGATATCGGCATCAAGCCAGCCGATTTTCCGCGTATCGCCCGCGAAATGTCGATACGCTGACGATGAAAAGAGGTTTCCCGGCACCGGGAAACCTCTTGGTCTTCAGCGTCCCAGGAACGTCGCCTTGCCCAGCGGCACGCCGTTGTGCCGCAGGATGTCGTAGGCCGTGGTGACGTGGAAGTAGAAGTTCGGCATGGCGGCGTTGAGCAGATATTGCAGCCCGTTCATCGACACCTCGCGCCCGGCAAGCCTGAGTTCGATCGTCCGCTCCTCCGACCCGTCGAGATCCGCCGCAGAGAACGACGCCAGATGGTCGAGCGTCTTGGCGATTCGGGCGTGCAGCTCTTCAAAGCTTGACTCGTTGTCCTCGTATTTCGGCACTTCTCGGCCGGCGAGCCGCGACGGCGCGCCTTTGGCATGGTCGGTGGCGATCTGCACCTGCCGGGTCAACGCGAACATGTCGGGCGCGAGCCTGGCGGACAGGAACACCTGCGGGTCGATCTTGCGATCGGTGGCGTTCTGCTCGGCCAGCGACAGCACGCTGTCCAGCGCCTTCAGCCGGGCCGAAAAGACGGCCACGGAAATGTCGTACATGGATATGGTCACGTGAGTAATCTCCCTAGGCGGCCTTAGCGCCGCGGATGATCAGCTAGTGCCTCCCGACCCGATTCTTCAAGCAGCCCTGCCCCCGCGTCACCGCGCCGCCGCAATCGCCGTGGTAGTATTTTTGTTATCGAGCGGAGATTCCCCGATGAGACGCATCTTTCTCGCAGCGACTGCCTTGTTTTCCCTTGCCGGCATCAGCCAGTCGGCGCTCGCCGCCGAAGCGCCCTATATCGACGACCGGTCCAGTGCCGAGGCAGTCATCCGCTCGCTCTACAGCGCCATAAGCCGGCATGAATTCGCCCGCGCCTGGGGGTATTTCGGCGATACAAAGCCGGCGAAAGATTTCAACGCCTTCGTCAAGGGTTACGACAACACCGATACGGTCGAGGTCAAGACCGGCGCCGTTTCGAACGAAGGGGCTGCCGGCAGCATCTACTACAGCGTTCCCGTCGCCATCCAGGCGACCGACAAGAAGGGCGAAGCAAAAGTCTTTGCCGGCTGCTACACACTGCGCCAGGTCAACGCGCAGATCCAGGAACCGCCGTTCCAGCCGATCTTCATCGACAAGGGCGCGCTGAAGCCGTCGACGTCAGATTTTGAGGATGCCGTGCCGGCAAGCTGTGGCGACGGCCCGCCACCGCCGAAAAAGGACGAAGCGCTGGAACAGGCCAGGAAGGCGTTCCTCGCCACTTATGGCGAACAGTGCGACAGGGAGAATCCGGAAGGCAAGCCAGTCGGCGAGCCGGACGCCTACTCCATCCATTACAAGGACAAGGATGCCGGTGCCGACGAGCCGGAGCGCGAGACGCGCCTCTTCCGCTTTTTCTGTTCGATGGCCGCCTACAATGAAAGCGCGGTCTATTACATCTATGATGACGTCAACGGTGTAAGGCAATTGCAATTCGCCTCACCCGAGCTCGACATCCGCTACGAGAACAACAACAGCGAAGGCAAGGTCGAGGGGATCCACATCATCGGCTTCCAGACCGACGATCAGCTGGTCAATTCCGACTATGACGACAAGACCAAGACGATCAGCTCGATGAACAAATGGCGCGGCGTCGGCGACGCTTCATCGGCCGGTACCTATCTGTTCCGCAACGGCAATTTCTCGCTGGTGCAATATGACGTCGACGCGTCCTATGACGGCGAGATCAACCCCGAGACCGTGCTGGACTACAACACGCCGCCTTGAGCCGGCGCCGGTTCAAGGTGCCTTCGTCAGCATCCAGTTCAACGCGCCGCGCCAGTCGACCATGCGGATCGGCGTGCCGTGCGTGCCGGTCTCGAAGCGCACGAAGCGGGTTGGATAGGCCTTCGACTTGGCGAGGATCGAGCGGAAGAAAGCTTCCTGCTTCTCCACCGGGAAAACCACGTCATGGCTGCCCTGTCCAAAAAACACCGGCACGCGGCGCTTGAAGGCCGGGCTGGTCAAAAAACTGTCGTCCCAGAGCGAGCCAAGCAGCAGCAGCCCGTCGATCCGGGTGCCGGTGTCCTTGCGGTCGGCCAGCTTCCAGCAGAGGATGCCGCCCATCGAGCCGCAGGCGACGAAGATTTTGGCGCCGGGCGATTTCTCGGCATAGTGATCGATCAGCGCCGCGACCTGCGCGGCGCCCTTGTCGCCGAAATCAGGAAAATCCGGCGAGAGGTAGAGGCCGCCATTTTCGGCCATCAGATTCTTGATGCGGTTGAAATTGCCGCCGAAGGTGAAGTCGTCTACGCCCTGCTTGCGGCTGCCGCCCTGCCCGTGCAGGTAGAGCACGATGATGGCCGCGCCTTCCGTCTTACCGACCGCGACATGCCTGACGTCGCCGACATCCGTCCTCAGCATCAAATCCTGCTGCACCCTGCGCACGCCGGGGTCGGTAAATTGCGCATGCACGCGCTTTTCCGGCACCTCGTCGCGCTGGTTGATATCGCGCATCTCGCGATAGTCGAGGACCGTGTAGGCGCCGTTGTCGCCGGTCGACAGCGTCGCCGGGTAGGCGAAAAGGTCGTCCTTGAAGGGTTTGAGTTCGACAGCGCCGGCGTAGTCGGCAGAAAAAAGGATAAACAGAGAAACCAGAAGGGTATGGAGCGTGAACACCCCCCTCTGCCCTGCCGGGCATCTCCCCCTCAAGGGGGGAGATTGGCAGCTTCGATGGCTGCGTCCATTCTGCAGCCTTGGAGATTGGCGAAAGCCGATGTGACATCCAATCTCCCCCCTTGAGGGGGAGATGCCCGGCAGGGCAGAGGGGGGTAAGCGGCGACGAAGGAGGAAAAGGAGAGCCATAGCCGAGCCATGCGAAATTCGGCTTCGGTTTGTCAATCCTGCAGGACGCCGCCCGCCCCTTCCAGCGCCTCGCGTGTATCGACGTCGATCGAGGCGCCCTGGCCGATCTCGACATCGATGACGTCGAAACCCTCGGACTCGACCAGATGGCGCGCGCCGGTGTCACCCTCGAGATGCGCGACGGCGGAAAACAGCGAACGCGGCAACAGCACGGGGTTGCCGCGCTTGCCGAGATGCGCGGCGCGCACCACCGCGCGACCACCGGACCTGCGAAACGCGTCGATCAAGCTATCGAGGTCCTTCGACGAGACGCCGGGCATGTCGCCGAGCACGATCATGGCGCCGGCAGCGTCGGGCGCAACCCGCGCGATACCGGCCTTCAGCGACGAGGCCAAGCCGTCGACGAAGTCCGGATTGTCGGCGAGCCTCACATCGAGGCCGGAAAGCGCCGAACGGACACGCTCGCGCTGATGGCCGGTGACGACGATGGTGGCGGCGGCCTTCGAGCCCAGCGCCCGCTCGGCCGTGCGGCGCACCAGCGGCTTGCCGTCGAACAGTGCCAGCAGCTTGTTCGGCCCGCCCATGCGACTGGAGCGGCCGGCAGCAAGAAGCACGATGTCGACCCTCGGCTCCGATCGTGCCGACTGTGACGCCGGCAGCGGCTCGCGCGGCTGCGGCCTTGTCGGGATTTCCATCAGGAGACCCCCGACGCCCATACCGGCAATGTCGCCCGCAGTCACGTCGAGCCCGGCGATCAGCCGGTCGAGCACCCAGTCGAAACCGTTTTCCTTGGGGCTGCGGGCGCAGCCGGGCGCGCCGATGACGCGCTTGCCGCCCAGCGTTCCAAGCACCAGCAAATTGCCGGGATCGACCGGCATGCCCGCGCGGATCACGGTACCACCGGCGCGTTCGATCGCCGCCGGGATGACATCGGCGAAATCGGCCAGCGCCGAGGCGCCGAAGATCACCACCATATCGTTGTCGCGGGCCAGCGCGCTTGCTGCTTCCGCGACGGGCGCGATCTCATGCGGGATGCGCCGTTCCGCCGTCAGCCGGCCGCCCGAGCGCGCCAGCCGCGCCTCGGTGACGCGCAGCGTCTTGTCGAGCACGCTTGCCTTCACGCTGGGGAGCACCGTCTGGATGACGCCGATATTGACCGGCTGGTAGGCGTTGACGGCAAATATCTCCCTACGGGTGCAGATCTTCACCACCGCGTCCACCAGGCTTGCGGCGACGGCAAAGGGGATGATCTTAACCGTCGCCACCATCTGGCCCTTCTCGACCGGCGCGTGCTGCGCCAGCGTCGCGATGGTGATGGACGGATCGATTGCATTGATGGCGTCGATCATTTCCACGCTGACGGTGAAGACGCCTGCGGTTTCGGCATGCAGGTTGACGCGTCCTGTTGCGGCGGGCTTCGTCTCGACATTGCGATGTGCCATGCCCAACGCGATTTTTTCGGCCGCGGCATCCTCGCCAAGATCGTCGGGAGCCAGAACGGCCACGACGACTTCACTGATACCGGCCGCCTTCAGCGCCGCAACGTCGTCGCCGCTCAGCCGATGCGCCTTGCGAAACCGCCGCGCGCCGGCGGTGGTCGCATGCGCCAGCACCGCGCCTTCGGCCTCATCGATCGGAACCGAACCGAACTTCACGCCACGGCGCCTTTCGCTTCGAGACCGCGCGAGCGGAAGGCGTGGATGGCCTGCGCCAGGACGGCTACAGCGATCTCGGCCGGGCTCGCCGCGCCGATGTCGAGACCGATCGGCGCATGGATGCGGGCGATCTGGTCGGCGCTGGCGCCAAGCGCCAGCAGGCGCCCGACCCGCTTGGCGTGGGTCTTCCTGCTGCCCAGCGCGCCGACATAGAAGCACCCGGCATCGAGCGCCGCCTTCAGTGCAAAATCGTCGATCTTCGGATCGTGGGTGACGGCGGCAAGCGCGGTGTAGCTGTCGAGCGGCTCGCGCTGCAGCACGTCCTCAGGCCATTCGGCATGAAGCGCCACATCCGGGAAGCGTTCGGGCGTGGCGAAGGCGGTGCGAGGGTCAATGATCTCGACCGGATAGCCGGCGATCCTGGCCATCGGCGCCAATGCCTGGCTGATATGCACGGCGCCAATCACCACCAGGCGGGGGCGCGGCAGATGCACGTTGAGAAAGAAGGTCCGCCCTTCCGCCTCGACAGATTCCGAATTGCCGGTGCGGAATGCCCTGGCGATCGCCGCGCCGAGATCGCCCGCAACATGGTCGCCCTCGCGCACAATGCGGTCGCGGCCGTCGCCGAGATCGGTGACCAGCACCGCGGCACGGCGAGCGCGGCGTTCTTCGTTCAGTGTCTTGAGAACGTGGGGGTCCATAAGAAAGTCTCTCGTTTGAGCATGATTTTGTCTGCAAACCGGTTCCCACTTTGCGGGATCATGCTCTAGCCCAGCCGTTCGACATAGACCTTGATGCGGCCGCCGCAGGACAAGCCCACCTGCCATGCCGTTTCGTCGGCAACGCCGAACTCCAGCATCCTGGCCTTGCCGCTGTCGATGACATCGACCGCCTCGGTCACCACCGCGCCCTCGACGCAGCCGCCGGAAACGGAGCCGTGGAAATTGCCCTCGGCGTCGATGACCAGATGGCTGCCGACCGGGCGCGGCGCCGAGCCCCAGGTTTCGACCACGGTCGCGATGGCGACATCCTTGCCGTCCTTCATCCAGCCTTCCGCGATGATCAGGGGATCGCGGGCCTCATCGAGATAAATGCTCTCGTCCATCGTCACTTCTCACAAAGTCTGTTTTTCAGGGGAAACGCATGTTTTCCCCACGAACATATGGCTACGCGGCATGCCTCTCGCCAGTTTGCAGCCAGCGGCGCGGATCGACCGATGCCGCCGGCCGCTGGTCGAGCGAAGCGCAAAGATCGGCCAGCGCATCGAGATTATGCACCGCGCGGAACTCGTCGACATGCGGCAGCATCGCCTTGACGCCGCGGGCACGCGCCTCGAAACCGTCGAAGCGCAACAGCGGGTTGAGCCAGATCAGCCGCCGGCAGGATTTGTGCAGCCGCTCCATCTCCTCCGACAGGCCGCTGACGTCGTCGCGCTCGAGGCCGTCGGTGATCAAGAGCACCACCGCGCCCTGCCCCAGCACGCGGCGCGACCACAGCCGGTTGAACTCGGCGAGAGCATCGCCGATGCGGGTGCCGCCCGACCAGTCCTTCACTGCTGCCGAGCATTCGGCCAGCGCCTCGTCGGGATCGCGGTGACGCATCTGGCGGGTGAGGTTCGTCAGCCGCGTGCCGAAGACGAAGGCGTGCACGCGCCGGCGCTTCTCCGTCAATGCGTGAAGGAAGTGGAGGAAGATGCGCGTGTACTGGCTCATCGAACCGGAAATGTCGGCCAGCACGACCAGCGGCGGATGCACTTCGCGCCTCGAGCGGAATTTCGGCAGGATCAGCGTGCCGCCGGTGCGCGCGGCCGAGCGCATCATGGCGCGCGGATCGATGCGCCGCCCTTGTGCATCCGACTTGAAGCGCCGCGTGCGTACCAGATCGAAGGGCAGCCGCAACGCCGCGATCGCCTTTTTGGCCTCGGCCAGTTCGGCCGCATCCATCTGGGCAAAATCCTTGGCCCTCAGCACCTCGTTGCCGGAGAAGGTGAAACGCGCATCGACCTCGATCTCAGGCACTTCCCGCACCGGCTGGTTCTTGTGGTGGCCTTCGAACATCGCCTGGCTGACGCGGTTTTCGGCTGCCCGCGGCTTTTGCTTTTCACGATCGTCGGGCGCGACCGGCGAAAACATCGCCAGCAGCTTCTCGATCAATTCGTGCGACTTCCAAAACAGGCGGAAGGCTTCGTCGAAAACCGGATGATCCTCGTGCCGCGAGACCAGCACCGCATGCAGCGTCCAGTAGAAATCGTCGCGCGAGCCGATGCCGGCGGCAAGCACCGCCTCGATGGCATCCTTGACCGAGGCCGGCCCGACGCGCATGCCGGCCTTGCGCAGCGCCCGCGCAAAATAGACGATGTTGTCGGCGATGTGCCCATCCGCTGTCGCCTCTTTGGGTTCCGGGCGCGGCGATGGCATCGCACCTACTCCGCGGCCGAAAGCTCGGCCTTGACCTCATTGAGGATACGCCGGCCTTCGCCCTGTTCGATGCGGGCAATGTCGTCCTGGTATTTCAGCAGCACGCCGATCGTGTCGGATACCGTTTCCGGATCGAGCGCCACCTTGTCGAGTTCGGTGAGCGCGCCGGCCCAGTCGATGGTTTCGGCGACGCCCGGCGCCTTGAACAGCTCGACCTGGCGCAGCTTCTGGATGAAGGACACCACCTCGGCCGACAGCCTCCTATTCGCCTGCGGCACCTTGCGCCGCACGATCTCCAGCTCGCGCTCGGCGTTCGGATAGTCGACCCAGTGATAGAGGCAGCGCCGCTTCAACGCGTCGTGGATCTCACGCGTGCGGTTGGTGGTGATGATGACGATCGGCGGCTCTTCCGCCTTGATCGTGCCGAGTTCCGGGACGGTGACCTGGAAGTCCGACAATATCTCGAGCAGGAAGGCCTCGAAGGCCTCGTCGGTGCGGTCGAGTTCGTCGATCAGGAACACCGGCGCCGCACCCGACTTGCCGGTCAGCGCATCGAGCACCGGACGGCGGATCAGGTATTTTTCGGAAAAGACGTTGCGCTCCATGTCGGAGCGCACGACTTTGCCAGCCGCCTCCTCCATGCGGATTTCGATCATCTGGGCGGCGTAGTTCCACTCATAGACGGCGGAGGAGACGTCGAGCCCCTCATAACACTGCAACCGGATCAGCCTGCGGCCGAGCGCATCTGCCAGCACCTTGGCGATCTCGGTCTTGCCGACGCCGGCCTCGCCTTCGAGGAACAGCGGCCGCTTCATGCGCAGCGACAGGAACAGCACCGTCGCCAGCGAGCGATCCGCGACATAATCCGCGCCGGTCAGGAGATCGAGCGTCTCGTCGATCGACTTCGGCGCGGGCCGCGGCACAGTCATTTTGTCTCCGTGGATCCCGCGCACCCGTTTCACAGAACGTGGTAGCCGCGGTTGTGGTAGATCAGCGGCCGCAAATTATCGCCGATGCGCAGGCCTGTCACCTTGCCAAAAAGCACACGGTGGGTGGCGAAATCCTTGGCGTCGATGATCTGGCAATCAAACACGGCGAGCGCGCCTTTCAGCGTCGGCGCGCCTGTCGAGATCACGTCCCATTCGCCGAGCGCGAAGCGTTCTTCGGGCGGCAGGCCGGTCATGCCGGAAAAGCCCACAGAGATCGCCTCCTGGTCCGAGGCGAGCGTGTTCAGCGCAAAGTTGCCGTTCCTGATGAACGGTTCGTTCTTCGGATTTTCGCGATTGAGGCAGACGAGCACGGTGGGCGGCGTGTCGGAGACCGAGCAGGCGGCAATCACCGTTGCACCGCGTTTGCCCGCCGGGCCGTCCGTCGTCACCACATGCACATGGCCAGCAAAATGCGCCATCGCATCGCGATAGTGCTGGGGCCCGATGTCATTGATCTTCAGCACCCGATGATTCCACCTGTCAAAACCAAGTCCGTTATATATGGCCACATATTGCACGCCACAAGTTGCCTGGCACGGGCGAAGTGCTTGACCGCAATCCTGAAATTCGCGTGTTGCGCCGGGATTAGCCAGCCTTTAGGTCTTTGCTGGAATAGTGCCGGACTGTAACTCCGGCATAGGGGAACCTCTTCGCCCGAATGCGCCATATCACGACGACATTAGCCGCGCTGTTCTGGCTGTCGCTGGCCGCGAGCGCCAATGCCGATATATTAGTCGGCGTCGCCGCGCCGCTCTCCGGGCCGTCGGCGATCCTCGGCAAGCAGATCGAGGCAGGAAGCGGTCTGGCGGCGGAGGCCCAAGGCATCACGGTCAAGACCGTCGACGACGCCTGCACCGCCGACGGCGGCGCGGCGGCCGCCAGGCAATTCGTGGACGCGAAAGTCAGTGTCGTTGTGGGTTTTCTCTGCACCGAAGCGATCGAGGCGGCGCTGCCGATCCTGAAGGACGCCAATATTCCGGTCATCACCGTCGGCGTGCGCACCGAGAGCCTGACCGACAGGCGCGCCAAGACCGGCTGGCCGGTCTACCGCCTCGGGCCGCGCGGCGACGACGAACGCAATGCCGTGGCCACCATCCTCACGCGGCTTTGGCAGAACGACTTGTTCGCCATTGTCGACGACGGCACCATTTATGGCCGAGAGATCGCCGAGACCTTCCGCGCGGCCGCCGAACAGGCGGCGCTGAAGCCGGTCTTCGTCGACACCTTCCGGCCGCAGCTCGACAACCAGATCGGGCTTATCGGCCGTTTGAAAAAGGCTGGAGCCACAAAAGTGTTTGCCGGCGGCGACGGCGACGACATCGCCATCATGGGGCGCGACGCCGCGCAGCTCGATGTCGGCATCACCTTCGCCGGCGGCGAGACATTGCGGACGCCGACCGGCGACGTCCCCTACGCGGTAGGCACGCTGATGATCGCATTGCCGGAATGGGCGGAGGTCGCAGACCCCAAGGTCGTGCAGGCCTTTGGCGAAAGGAAGATCGTGACGGACGGCTATACCTTGCCGGCCTATGCCGCGGTGGAGGTGGCGAAAGCGGCAACGGCCGATGCGGAAAGCTCCGGCAGGTCGCTCGCCGAGGCCCTGACCGGACATGATTTCGCAACCGCGATCGGCACCATCCGCTTCGACGAAAAGGGCGATCTCGGTCAGAACCCGTTCCGCGCCTTCCGCTTCGACGGCACGCATTTCGTACCGCTGGAGGAAAAGTGATGTTCCGCACCGGACCCCGTAACCTGATCACCGATGTCGCCGGCCTCAGCGTCGGCAATGCGGACGACGCCAGGCTGAAATCGGGTGTCACGGTGGTGCTCTGCGAGGAGCCAGCGGTGGCCGGCGTCCAAGTGCTGGGCGGCGCGCCCGGCACGCGCGAGACCGATCTGCTCGAGCCGCAGAATTCCATCGAAGCCATCCACGCCGTCGTGCTGTCCGGCGGTTCGGCCTTCGGGCTCGATGCCGCTTCCGGCGTGCAGGCAGCGTTGCGGGAGAAAAACATCGGCGTCGAAGTCGGCGGTTTTCGCGTCCCGATCGTGCCGGCGGCGATCCTGTTCGACCTGCGCAATGGCGGCGACAAGGATTGGGGCCGTTACCCGCCCTATCGCGAGCTCGGCTACGCGGCGGTTCAGGCGGCAACGGCCGACTTCCCGATCGGCACGGTCGGCGCCGGCACCGGCGCGCTGACCTCTGGCCTAAAAGGCGGGCTGGGGTCGGCCTCGAGCGTGCTCGACAGCGGCGTCACCATCGGCGCGCTCGCGGCCGTCAACCCGACTGGCTCGGTGACGGTCGGGCGCAGCCGCCACTTCTGGGCGGCGCCCTTCGAGATCGGCGACGAATTCGGCGGCCTGGGCTATCCCGATCCGATACCGGAAGACGCCAGAAAAATATTGCTGAAATACCGCGACAAGCATGTCGGTGCACCGCCAGAAGGCGGCAGCACCACCATCGCCGTCATCGCCACCGACGCGGTTCTGACCAAGGCTGCAGCCAAACGTCTGGCGATTTCGGCGCATGACGGGTTTGCCCGCGCCATCTGGCCGACTCACACGCCGGCCGACGGGGACCTGGTCTTCGCGCTGGCGACCGGCAGTAGCGGCATCGAGCTCAGCGCCGACGCAGCGATCGACCTCTATGCGGCGGCCGGCGCCACCATGGCGCGCGCCATCAGCCGCGGTGTCCATGCGGCCACGCCCGCCGAGGGCGATCTGTTTCCGGTCTGGTCGTCTCGCTGACGATCGTTCGGGATCAGGTCGGGTCGGACTTCTCTTCCTCGAACGTCACCGCGACATCCGAATTCGCCGACAACCAGACTTTTTTCTCGTCGATTTCCGCGACGAGACTGAGCGGAATGTAGTGGTGGTGGCCTCTATGCCTTCCCATGCCGCTGTCGGCCCTGATCAGCTTGATCCGCTGCCCTTCGACCCTGTCGACAGTGCCAACATGAACGCCGTCGGCGCCGATCACTTCCATTTGCCCGCGAATCTTGCTGATGTCGGTGGTCATGCTGGTCCTCCGTTGGATGGCCGCGCCCCCGTCGACGTGAGACGGCCGACAATAACAAACGAGCGCCGGATTGGATGCATCGAGCGGCACGTCTTGTTCACCATGGCGTGATAGGCATGACGCCAATGAGACAGACCGCATCGCCAGCGACACGCAACCTGAACGGCCATTCGCCGTGCGACGCGGTCCGCTGCCCGTGACGCCGCTGCAGCCAAGCCCGTTGCGCCTGCGCCTGGGAACCCGCCTGCGCGATGCCCTGCCCTCGGCGGGCGCGGCTGTCGTTGGCGCCTTGCTCTGGGGCATGGCGATGGGCACCAGCGCGTTCCGCAATCTGCTGCTCTATAACTGGGAGACGTCGGACAGGATCCGCCTCGTCGTGTCTCTGTATTTCATCGGCGGCGCGCTTGCCTTTCCGGTCGGGTTGACGCTTGCCAGGCTGGTATCGCGCGGCCGGCACTGGGAAACCGCTTTTGCCGCCGCCTTCGTATGCCTGCTTGCCACCACGCTCGCCTTCACCGGCGGCCTTTTCGCGCTGCAGTACCGTTCCTATTACGCCGAGTGGCACGCGCCGGCCTTCACGCTGACCTGGGCATTCGAACTCGTGTTCACGGCGCTGACAGCGCTCTATCAGTTCGTCGTCTTGGGTGTGCGGCTCTATTTCCCGCTCGGCTTCTTCGCCCTTGCCGCCGCCAGCATCTGGTTCGCGCGCCAGCGGCGTTGAGCATTTGGCCCGCCTCTGTTAGGACGCGGCCAAAGCTTCTCCCAGGCAGGACTTGGAAACGATGATCCCTCGCTATTCCCGGCCGGAAATGGTCGCCATCTGGTCGCCCGAAACCCGCTTCCGCATCTGGTTCGAGATCGAGGCGCATGCCTGCGACGCGCTGGCCGAGCTCGGTGTCATCCCGAGGGAAGCGGCGGAAACCATCTGGGAAAAGGGCGGCGCCGCCAAATTCGACGTCGACAAGATCGATGAAATCGAGCGCGTCACCAAGCACGACGTAATTGCTTTCCTCACCCATCTCGCCGAATTCGTCGGACCGGATGCCCGCTTCATCCACCAGGGCATGACCTCGTCCGACGTTCTCGACACCTGCCTAGCGGTGCAGCTCACGCGCGCCAGCGACATCCTGCTTGCCGACATCGACGCGCTGCTTGGCGCCCTGAAGCGCCGCGCCTTCGAGCACAAGGACACCATCACCATCGGCCGCAGCCATGGCATCCATGCCGAGCCGACCACCTTCGGCGTCAAGCTGGCGCAGGCCTATGCCGAGTTCTCGCGCTGCCGCGAGCGGCTGGCGCATGCGCGCGAAGACGTCGCCACCTGCGCCATCTCGGGGGCCGTAGGCACCTTCGCCAACATCGATCCCTATGTCGAAGAGCATGTGGCGAAGAAGCTCGGCCTGAAGCCGGAGCCGGTGTCGACGCAGGTCATTCCCCGCGACCGCCACGCCATGTTCTTCGCCACGCTCGGCGTCATCGCCTCGTCGGTCGAGCGGCTGGCCATCGAAATCCGCCACCTGCAGCGCACCGAGGTGCTGGAAGCGGAAGAGTATTTCTCGCCGGGACAGAAGGGCTCCTCGGCGATGCCGCACAAGCGCAACCCGGTTTTGACCGAGAATCTCACCGGCCTTGCCCGCATGGTGCGCTCCTATGCCATGCCGGCCATGGAGGATGTGGCGCTCTGGCACGAGCGTGACATTTCGCATTCCTCTGTCGAGCGCATGATCGGGCCGGACGCGACGGTGACGCTGGACTTCGCGCTTTCACGACTGACCGGCGTCGTCGACAAGCTGCTCGTCTATCCCGACAACATGCTGAAGAACATGAACAAGTTCCGCGGCCTGGTGCATTCGCAGCGCGTGCTTCTGGCACTGACGCAGGCCGGCGTGTCACGCGAGGACGCCTACCGCCTCGTGCAGCGCAACGCCATGAAGGTGTGGGAGCAAGGCGCTGATTTCCTTCAGGAACTTCTCACCGACAAGGACGTGACCGCGGCGCTGCCCGAGGCTGAGATCCGCGAGAAATTCGACCTTGGCTACCACACCAAGCACGTCGACACGATCTTCAAGCGGGTGTTTGGGAAGGCCTAAGTTCCCTTCTCCCCGTTTACGGGAGAAGGAAGCTGTGCCGACGCTCAATCACGCCTTGCCAGGCACAGTGCGGATAACTGTACCCCACGGGTCTTCCCGCGCAGTCTCGGCCTTCACATTGTCCGAGCGCATTTCGACCCAGGCGAGACCCGAGCGGGCAGGATCGCGGCGGCCGGCGCCGGCGCTGTGCCATGCGTTGGCACCGATATGGTGATGGTAGTGGCCCGACGACAGGAACACGGCCTGGCCGCCATATTTGGCCACCGTGTCGAAGCCGAACTCGTCATGCCACCAGGCTTCCGCCTCTTCCGGCCGGCCGACGCGCAGATGGACGTGGCCGACGATGGTGTTTTCCGGCGCGCCCTGCCAGCCGGCGTCACCCGCCGGCACGCTGGCGACGACCGCGGGCAGGTTCAACCGCTCGGTCGCCATGGCTATTCTGTCGCCGTTCCATTTCCAGTCCTGCGGGCGGCGGTCGGCATAGATCTCGATACCGTTGCCCTCGGGGTCGGTAAGGTAAAGCGCCTCGCTGACCAGGTGATCCGACGCGCCCTCGATGCCGATCCGGTTGGCGGCGGCATGGTTGATCCAGCGGCCGAGATCGGCGCGCGACGGCAGCAGGAAGGCCGTATGAAAAAGGCCGGCGCTGCGCGGATCGTCAGGCTTGGCCGAGGCATCCTGCTCCAGCACCAGCAGCGGACGGTTGGCGGCGCCAAGCGTGATCGCGCCGTCGGCGCGGCTCAGCTCCTGCAGGCCGACAACGGCGCGGTAGTAGGCGGCCAGATTTTCGGCGTCGCGCGCCTTCAGACCGACACGCGAGACGCTGACCGGCGTGGTCGCGGCAAAAGGCAGTTCGCTCATCTAACTCTCCGTTCTGGCCGCGACCTTCCAGGAGCGGCCATACCAGCTTTTATTAGGTACTTCTGTTTTCCCTCACATTGTCCATCGCGATCGTTCACACAAGACGGAAAGAATCGAACAGGTTGTTCACAATTGTGATCTGCTGCATCCCATTGGCACGGTTGCATGAGACAGGGCCGCTCGCTACATCCGCGCCATGAAAGTCAAGGACGCAGATATTCTCATCGTGCCGGGCTACACCAATTCCGGCCCCGAGCACTGGCAGACCCGTTGGCAGTCGAAGCTGTCGACGGCGCGCCGGGTCGAGCAGGCCGAATGGTCGAAGCCAGTGCGCGAGGACTGGACGGCAAGCGTGGCGAAGGCGGTCAACGAGGCCGAGCGGCCCGTCGTGATCGTCGCGCATTCGCTGGGTGTAGCGGCGGCGGTGCAGGCCATTCCGCAATTCCAGAAGCCGGTCGCGGGCGCCTTTTTCGTCGCGCCGCCGGATGTCGCCAACCCGGAGATCAGGCCGAGGCACCTGATGACCTTCGGCCCCTATGCGCGCGAGCCCCTGCCCTTTCCGTCGATCGTGATCGCCAGCCGCAACGACCCGTTCTGCGCCTTCGGCATCGCCGAGGACATTGCCGCCGCCTGGGGATCGCTGTTCATCGACGCCGGCGAGGCCGGCCATCTCAACGCGGATTCAGGCTTCGGCCCCTGGCCGGAAGGCTCGATGACCTTCGCCAAATTCCTCACGGAACTCAAGGAGCCTTGAGACGCCGGCGCCTTAGGCGCCGATCGAATCCCGCATGCTCTTCAACAGCGTCTTGGCGCCGAGCGAGATCAGCGTGTGGTCCGAGCCCATGGCGAGCAGCCGATAGCCCATCGACACGACGCGCCCTGCCACGGCCGGCTCGATGACGTAGATCGCCGCATGCTTGCCGGCCTTGCGCGTCCGTTCGGCGATCGAAGCGACCGTCTTCATCATGCTTTCCAGCGTCGAATTGACGGTGGCGCCGTTCGACCAGGCAATCGAGAAATCCGACGGCCCGACAAAGATGCCGTCGATGCCGGGCGTCTCGAGGATGCCGTCCAGCGCCTCGAACGCCGCCCGCGTCTCGACCATGGCAAAAGCCATGGTGCGCTGGTTCGAGTCGCGCAGCCATTCGGCATGATCGCCCTTGCCATGGCGCGGAAAGGCGTAGGTCGGGCCCCAGGAACGCTCGCCCATCGGCGGATATTTCATCGCCGCGGCGAACTGCCTGGCATCCGCAACGGAGTTCACCATCGGCGCGATCACCGCCTCGGCGCCAAAATCGAGCGCGCGGCTCGCCATGTCGAAGCGGCCGACCGGAATGCGCACCAGCGCCGGCTTGTTGGCGGCCAGCACCGGCACTAGGCCGCGCAGCACGCTGTCCTCATGGTGGCCGCCATGCTGCATGTCGAGGGTGACGGCGTCAAAACCCTGCTTGGCGATGATTTCGACCGTCAGCGCGTCCGGCACGCCGGACCAAGCGGTGAACAGCGTTTCGTCGGCAGCCAGGCGGGATTTGAGCGACATCTGAACTTTCCTTGTTAACATCGCATCGGCCCGAAAATCGGATCGATTTTCGGAAAGCACGATGCGACACTCAAAGCGTTAGAGCGTACTTTGTGCGCCCGAAGGGGCGCACGTCGCTCTAATGCAGTTTCAGCCGGAAACGGCGGCAAGGCAAAGAAAAACCGCCCGGCTGAGCCGGGCGGTCGATTGGTCCAGCTAGAGCATGATGCCGAAAAGCGTGAAGCGGTTTTCGGACGACATCACGCTCTTAAGACTCAAGCGTTCTTGATCTGCTCGATCGCCTGCGCCATCAGCTCGTCCATGGTGCGGCGGATCTGATGGTCCGACTGGTTGACGCCGGCCGCGTCGAAATCCTTGCGGATCTTGCGGAAGACGTCGTGATCGCCGGCTTCCTCGATATCGGAGACCACCACTTCCTTGGCATAGGCTTCGGCATCGGCGCCGGTTTTGCCAAGCTTTTCGGCGGCCCAGAGGCCGAGCGCCCTGTTGCGGCGCGCCGAGGCCTTGAAGCGGAGCTCTTCGTCGAAAACGAATTTGCGCTCGAAGCCCTCTTCGCGGTCTTTCATGCTGCTCATGACGTCCCTCCGGTCAATCCGATTCGCTTGGCGGTGAATATGTGTGCTGGCCAAGCACAAACCAAAAGGTCGCGGGCCGGTCAATATGCTTGATCGCATGCTGCGCTGCGGCATTTCGGTCTCGAAACCGGTTGATCGGCAGGATTTGCCGATTGAGCAAACACTACGATTGTTATAGACACCGGCATTGAACGCTACCGTCGCCGCAACTAATTTAGGCAGACGGACAGGAAATGGTCGCTTGCCGCCTGCCCGCCAATCCAGAGAAAAAATCAGATGAAAAATCGCCGCCGCATTTACGAAGGCAAGGCCAAGATCCTCTATGAAGGGCCTGAGCCGGGAACGCTGATTCAGTTCTTCAAGGACGACGCCACCGCCTTCAACAAGAAGAAGCATGAGGTGGTCGACGGCAAGGGCGTGCTCAACAACCGCATTTCCGAGCACATCTTCAACCACCTCAATCGCATGGGCATCCCGACCCACTTCATCCGCCGGCTCAACATGCGCGAGCAGCTGATCAAGGAAGTCGAGATCATTCCGCTCGAGGTAGTGGTGCGCAACGTCGCCGCCGGCTCGCTGGCGAAGCGCCTCGGCATCGAGGAAGGCACGGTGCTGCCGCGCTCGATCATCGAATTCTATTACAAGGCCGATGCGCTCGATGACCCGATGGTGTCGGAAGAGCACATCACCGCCTTCGGCTGGGCCAGCCCGCAGGAGATCGACGACATCATGGCTCTGGCCATCCGCGTCAACGATTTCCTCTCCGGCCTGTTCCTGGGTGTCGGCATCCAGCTCGTCGACTTCAAGATCGAATGCGGCCGCCTGTTCGAAGGCGACATGATGCGCATCGTCGTCGCCGACGAGATTTCGCCGGATTCCTGCCGGCTGTGGGACGTGGCGACCCAGGACAAGCTCGACAAGGACCGCTTCCGCCGCGACATGGGCGGCCTGGTCGAGGCTTACCAGGAAGTCGCCCGTCGTCTCGGCATCATGAACGAGAACGAGCCGCCGCGCCCGACTGGCCCGGTGCTCGTCGCCTCCTCCGAGCCGTCGAAGGGCACGAAGCACTGACTGCCAAGCGGCCTGCCGGCAAAGGCAGGCCCGCCGCACACACGATCGACCATCGAGGAGTATCGATGAAAGCCCGCATCACCGTCACCCTCAAGAACGGCGTTCTCGACCCACAAGGCAAGGCGATCGAGCATGCGCTGTCAGGGCTGGGCTTCGACGGCGTCGGCCAGGTGCGCCAGGGCAAAGTGTTCGACATCGAACTCACCGGAACCGACAAGGCCAAGGCCGAAGCAGACCTCAAGGCCATGTGCGACAAGCTTCTGGCGAACACGGTGATTGAGAATTATAGTGTGGCCATAACCTGAGGTTGTACCGGAGGAACTGGTGGAGGAAGTCACGAGCGAACTGATTTACAGGCTCTTGAAGCGCGTCGGTCGGCAGCTTGGTGAACTTTCCCAGGACTTTTCGGAGGTCAAATCCGAACTTGGCTCGATCCGAGGGCACATCATTGCCACCGAGGATGATCTAAGGAATATCCATGGCGTGCTGGCTCGCCAAGACGACCGGCTCGACCGCATTGAACGTTCCCTAGATGGCACCTAAGACGATTGCCATTTTATAAAGCCCGTGGACCACGAATAAAAGCAGCAAGCCCACCAAGATGGTCATCGAGAATGTCCACGGCGGCTTTTTCATCCGTTGATTCGCGACGCCGTACTTAGAGCGGATGGCTAGTATTTCGGCGCGAAGCTGCGGATCTTCAGGCAACTCGTCGTAATTACGATGGAATCGTATAGCCCGAAAATATAACAGTTCCATAAGGATGAGCATCCAAGAACCGAAGGCAAGCCAAACGCTCATTGCGTAGAGACGAAGGAAATCTGTGTGATGACTTTGCGCACACGCATCTATCAGACTCAAATGGCGCCCGAAAAATCTGCGACCCGTAGAACTAAGCCAGAACCCATCATCTTTCATCGCAAATGCGAGCAACAAGAGCAGGAACGCCAATGTTGCTAGGAGGAGCTTGAGATATCTGGACCTGTTCGGGGCATCACTGATAGCAGCAAAACCCATGGCGATCGCAAGCCCCAACTGCACGAGGCAGATCGTCAATGCGTATACGATCTGTGCCATGACTACATCGGCAAAGGACGGGGAGCATTGTCCGAGATCGGCCTTCAATGAAAACCTTTTTGAGAACGCGGTCGTGAAAGTGGAATCAGCCTGAGAGAAGAGCGCATAGATGAATGCGAAAATGAGCAGAACAATCACTGCGGCCACGCCGGAGGACCAGCGTCGGTCGTCGAATTTGAGTTCCCAGCCACTTTTCAAGTGCGTCGCCCCTTTCAAATGGCCAAATAGCTTAAAACCCTTAACCTCCGCTTGACCCGCAATTGTGCTGCCGATACGCCAAAGTCGGATATGCCTCTTGATTCAATTGGACATGCCATGAAATCAGCCGTCGTCCTCCTGCCTGGCCTCAACCGCGACCGCGACATGATCGCGGCGCTGACCAAGATTTCCGGACAGGCGCCGGCGACCGTCTGGCAGACCGATACCGAAATCCCTGATGTCGACCTGATCGCCATCCCCGGCGGCTTCTCCTTCGGCGACTATCTTCGCTGTGGAGCGATCGCGGCGCGCATGCCTGTCATGCGAGCGGTGGCCGAAAAGGCCGCCAAGGGCGTCATGGTTGTCGGCGTCTGCAACGGCTTCCAGATCCTGGTCGAGGCCGGATTGCTGCCCGGCGCGCTGATGCGCAACGCCTCGCTGAAATTCGTCTGCCGGCATGTGAAGCTCGAGATCGCCAACGCCAACACCATGTTCACCCGTCGCTATCAGCCCGGCCAGATCATCCGCTCGCCGGTCGCGCATCATGACGGCAACTATTTCGCCGATGCCAAGACGCTTGCGCGCCTCGAAGGCGAAGGCCAGGTGGTGTTCCGCTATGCGGAAGGCACCAATCCGAACGGCTCGATCAACGACATCGCCGGCATCGTCAGCGAGAAGGGCAATGTGCTCGGCCTGATGCCGCACCCGGAGAACCTGATCGAGGCCGCGCATGGCGGCAGCGACGGCCGCGCGCTGTTCGAAGGCGCGCTCGGCATCGCAGCCTAGTCCCAACAAAAAATTCTTCAGAACAGTTCTTTCAGAACAACGGGGCGGCCTGACCATGAGACTGACGATTGCTCGCCTTGCTCTCCTGGCTGCCGCTGGACTTGCGCTGGCCTCTTGCCAGTCCGGCTCGAAGACCACGCCGGCGCCGTCAGGCAAAAGCGCCTCGCTGCTTGCCATGGAGCAGGTCGCGATCGCCGCCCACAAATGCTGGATCGCCAGCAAGGACCCGGCCTTCAGGCCCTACCAGATGGCCAATGAACTCAATTCCTATAGCGGCACGCCGCGTTTCCTGCTGGTGCCGGCCAAGCACTATGGCGGCAAGCCGCTGCTGGTGGTGCAGGCGCAGGGCAATTCCAGCAAGGTCGACGTGTTCGGTCCGCTGATGGCCGAGCCGCTCGGCGCGCGCATCGGTTCCGACATTGCCCGCTGGCAGGCCGGCAATCCGTCCTGCGCCGCCGCCGCGTGAGCCTGCCATGGGCCGCTTCCTGCAGATCGTGGGATTGGTCATCGGACTGATAGCGCTGGTCCTGCAGTTCGCGATCAGCATACCGGCGTCCATGGCCGCCGGCCGCGGCCTGCTCGGCTCGATCGTCTTCTATTTCAGCTTCTTCACCATCCTGACCAACGTCGCCGCGGTGCTGGTGCATGCATCGCTGCTCTCGCCCACCGGCTACGCCTGGTTCCCGGCCTTTGCCGGGAAGCGCATGCGGGCGGGCGTCGCGGTCGCCATAACGCTGGTCTTCATCGTCTATTCGACCGTGCTGGCGCGCCTTTGGGCGCCGGAAGGCCTGTTCCTGCTCTGCGAT
This sequence comes from Mesorhizobium sp. LEGMi-168a, assembly GCF_058312955.1. NCBI lineage: Bacteria > Pseudomonadati > Pseudomonadota > Alphaproteobacteria > Hyphomicrobiales > Phyllobacteriaceae > Mesorhizobium > Mesorhizobium sp. LEGMi-168a. Next base: position 221,663 of record NZ_JBZEGV010000007.1, on the reverse strand, counting down.
GTCTTGCTGCACTATGTAGCGCCGCTGATATTCGTGCTGTGGTGGCTGATTGCGGGTGCCGACGGCAGCACGCGCTGGCGCGACATTTCCTGGTGGATGATCTATCCGCTCGCTTATCTCGCCTATGCGCTGATACGGGCGCCATTCGCCGGCGAAGTGCCCTACCCGTTCCTCGACGTGGCGAAGAACGGCGCCGCCAGCGTCGCCATAGCGGCGCTGACCATCACGGCATTGTTTCTCGGCCTATGCGTGCTGGCCGTGCTTGTCGACCATGGCATCGGCCGATTGCGAAAATGATCAGTCCCAGAACGGCCTGATGCCTTCGCGATGGGCGTCGCAGCGTGAGATACCGATATCCTTGAGCTGCTCGTCGGTCATCTCCAGCAGCGCAAGGCGCCCGCGGCGGCGCTCCAGCATCCGCCCGATCTGCCTGGCGACGGAACGAAGCACAAGCGCCAGCCGGCTGACGAAGCCGCGCCGAACCGACGAATGGCCATACAATTCAGCGCCGTCGCGATGGAATGCATCAATTGTATTCATATCTCGTTCTGCCAAACTGATGAATTGTACCCTTGCCGTCCGTGATGTCATATCGATTGACTCATCGCGCGGTGCAATATAGAAAATTGTCACCATGACAAATTGGCTCCCCGATCTCTCCTCCGGCTCCGGTCCCCTGTATCAGCGTCTTGCTGACAGCATTGAGTCAGATATCGACAAGGGCGTCATCGATGCCGGTGCAAAACTGCCGCCGCAGCGCGACCTCGCCTATGACATCGGCACGACTGTCGGCACGGTCGGCCGGGCCTATCAGTTGCTGCGTGAACGCGGGCTGGTGAGCGGCGAGGTCGGGCGCGGCACCTATGTGCTCGCACAACATGCCGGGGGTCCGAAGCCCGAGCTGGAGCCCGCCGCGCTGGGCACGCGCCTGATCGATGCACCGACCGGCAAGCTGCGCTTCGACAGCACCGCCGCGCCCGATGTCGGCCAAGGTGCGGTCATTGCCGAACTGCTGGCGCGGACGGCGCAGGAGCATCCGCACGACATTTCTAGCTACACCAGGGATTTTCCCGAACGTTGGTTCGAGGCCGGCAGCCGCTGGCTGGCGCGCAACTACTTCCGGCCCTCGCCCGATTCAATCGTGCCGACGCTTGGCACCCATGCCGCCGTGATGGCGGCGATCGCCGCGCTTACCATGCCCGGCGACTATGTCGTCTTCGAGCATCTCACCTATTCGCAGATCTCGCGCAGCGCCGGGCTGATCGGGCGTCGCACGGCGCTTGTTTCGGCAGACGAGGGCGGCATCGATCCCGACGATTTCGAGCGCGTCTGCGCGCAGAAACACCCGAAGATGATGTTCGTGATGCCGACGGCGAAGAACCCGACGCTGGTGACGCTCTCGGCGGAGCGGCGCCAGGCCGTCGCGCGCATCGCGCGCGAGTACAATGTCGCGCTGATCGAGGACGATCTCTATGGCGAGTTGACCGACGATCCGACGCCGCTGTTGGCCGAATACGCGCCGGAGCGCACGATCGTCGCCGGCGGTCTGTCGAAATCCGTCGCGGCCGGCGTGCGCGGCGGCTGGCTTTCCTGCCCGCCGGCCTATCGCCACCGCATCCGCGTCGCCCACAAGATGATGACCGGCGGCCTGCCCTTCCTGCTGGCGGAAGTCGGAACCAGGCTGGTGATGTCCGGCCAGGCCGGCGAGATCCGCAAGCGCTGCATTGCCGAGATTCAGGCGCGCCTCCATGTCGTGCGCGAGACGCTGGCGGGGTTCGACTTCAAGACAAGGGACAATGTGCCCTTCGTCTGGCTGACTTTGCCGGATCCGTGGCTGTCGGGCACCTTCAAGAATGCCTGTCTGGCGCAGGGCGTGCTCATCGACGACGAGGACGAGTTCAAGGCCGGCCGCTCCGAGCAGGTCTTCCACGGCGTCCGCTTCGGCGTGTCGCAGCCGCGTCAGAGCAAGGATGTCGCCGGCGGCGTCGCCGTCATCCGCCGCCTGCTCGACGAAGGCCGCGCCGGCTACGACAGTTTTTCCTGACCTGCCCTGCACTGCCGATCGAACAGGCGACGGCGCAGCGGTTTTCCGGCGTTTTTCGTCATCCGGTGGGGTGTATCGCGCGAAAGCTTGCGATAAGAGGAGACTCGAAGAATCCCCTCTCCCACGGATACCAATCGCCGCTCATGACCATTTCCAATTCCGTGCCGATCACCCCCGAGCTCGTCGCCGCGCATGGGCTGAAACCCGACGAATACCAGCGCATCCTCGATCTGGTCGGCCGCGAGCCGAGTTTTACCGAGCTCGGCATCTTCTCGGCGATGTGGAACGAACATTGCTCCTACAAGTCGTCCAAGAAATGGCTGCGCACGCTGCCCACCAGCGGCCCGCAGGTTATCCAGGGGCCGGGCGAGAATGCCGGCGTGGTCGACATCGGCGACGGCGACTGCGTCGTCTTCAAGATGGAGAGCCATAACCATCCCTCCTATATCGAACCTTATCAAGGAGCCGCGACCGGCGTCGGCGGCATCCTGCGCGACGTCTTCACCATGGGCGCGCGGCCGGTTGCGGCGATGAACGCGTTGCGCTTCGGCGCGCCTGATCATCCCAAGACCCGGCATCTGGTCGCCGGCGTCGTTTCCGGTGTCGGCGGCTACGGCAATTCCTTCGGCGTGCCGACGGTTGGCGGCGAGGTCAATTTCGACCCGCGCTACAACGGCAATATCCTGGTCAACGCCTTCGCAGCCGGCCTTGCCAAGACCAACGCCATCTTCCTGTCGCAGGCCAAGGGCGTCGGCCTGCCGGTCGTCTATCTCGGCGCCAAGACCGGGCGCGACGGCGTCGGCGGCGCCACCATGGCTTCTGCCGAGTTCGATGACAAGATCGAGGAGAAGCGGCCGACCGTCCAGGTCGGCGACCCCTTCACCGAAAAATGCCTGCTGGAAGCCTGCCTCGAGTTGATGGCCTCGGGCGCCGTCATCGCCATCCAGGACATGGGTGCCGCCGGCCTGACTTGCTCGGCCGTCGAGATGGGCGCCAAGGGCGATCTCGGCATCGAGCTCGACCTCGACAAGGTGCCGGTGCGCGAAGAGCGCATGAGCGCCTACGAGATGATGCTGTCGGAAAGCCAGGAGCGCATGCTGATGGTGCTGCGCCCCGAAAAGGAGGAGGAGGCCGAGGCGATCTTCCGCAAATGGGGGCTCGACTTCGCCATCGTCGGCAAGACGACCGACGATCTGCGCTTCCGCGTGCTGCACCAGGGCGAGGAGGTCGCCGACCTGCCGATCAAGGAACTGGGCGACCAGGCGCCGGAATATGACCGCCCGTGGGTGGAATCCGAGAAGCCGGCGCCGCTCGCGGCTAGCGATGCCCCCAAGGCTGATGTCGCCGAGGCACTGCTGAAAATGCTCGGCGGGCCGGACCTCTCCTCGCGCCGCTGGGTGTGGGAGCAGTACGACACGCTGATCCAGGGCAATTCGCTGCAGCTTCCGGGCGGCGATGCCGGCGTGGTGCGCGTCGACGGTCATCCGACCAAGGCGCTCGCTTTCTCTTCCGACGTGACGCCGCGCTATTGCGAGGCCGATCCTTACGAGGGCGGCAAGCAGGCCGTGGCCGAATGCTGGCGCAACCTCACCGCCACCGGCGCCTTGCCGCTTGCCGCCACAGACAACCTCAATTTCGGCAATCCGGAGCGGCCGGAGATCATGGGCCAGTTCGTCGGTGCGATTAAGGGCATCGGCGATGCCTGCCGCACGCTCGGCTTCCCGATCGTCTCCGGCAATGTCTCGCTCTACAACGAGACCAACGGCCGCGGCATCCTGCCGACGCCGACCATCGGCGGCGTCGGGCTGATCGCCGACTGGTCGAAGATGGTCCGCATCGGCTTTGCCGCCGAGGGCCAGATGATCGTGCTGGTCGGCGCGCCGCCGAGTTGGGGCAGCCATCTCGGCCAGTCCGTCTATATGCGCGACATCCACGACCGGACCGACGGCCCGCCGCCGCCGGTCGACCTCGATCATGAAAAGCGCGTCGGCGACCATGTCCGGGCGTTGATCGCTTCCGGCATCGTCACATCAGCGCACGACGTCTCCGACGGCGGCCTTGCCGTGGCGCTGGCCGAAATGGCGATGGCGTCCGGCATCGGCGCCACCATTCCAGGGCTTACCGGCACCGATCCGATCCCGGTCTGGTTCGGCGAGGACCAGGGCCGCTATCTGCTGACGCTATCAATCGACCCGCAAAGCGGCGAATGGGACAGGATCCGCGAGGAGCAGGGCATGCTCGGCATCTTCGCCCCTTGGATCGGCACGACCGGCGGCAACGCGCTTAAGCTCGGCGAAGCGCGCGCGATCCCGGTCAGCGAACTGACCGCCGCCCACGAGGGTTGGTTCCCGCGCTTCATGGATCAGGCCATTTGACCAGGCTGTCGGTCCGGGCGCTGCTTGCAGTCGTCTTCTGGCCGTCGCTGTTCTTTTTCTGGTTTCTCGGCCCGTTCGTCTTTTTCCTGCTGTCGACGACGTCAGACGAGGTCTGTCCGCGGCTCGAAACGCGGGCCGAGTTCCTTGCCGCGGCCAACGGCACAATTCCGATGCTGGCCGTTCAGAACCTCGTCTATGCGGTCCCGATTCTGTGCCTGGTCCTCTGGGAGCGGCTTTTGCCGGAACCGGCTCGGGCAAGGCATATCGTCACCTGCGTCAAGCTCTTTGCCGTTACGATCGTCCTTGGAGCGCTTTGGGCGTATGGCTCGTCGCTTATGTGCGATGGCTACGGCCAGCCGTTTTTCTCCCCGGCCTGGCAGATGACCAGCTATCTCCCCATCGTCAGTTTCGTGATCAATGTCCCGCTCTATGTCCTGACCTTCAGCCTCGGCCGCGCCTTCTCGACGCGCGAGGACGCGCCGGCGGACGATGCGGCTCATCCGGATCAGAATGTCTCATGAGCCTTCGGCCATGGACGGAACCGCTTCAATCCGGACCAGAAAGGCTCTACCCTTATCCCGACTCTCATCGCACGGGATGCACCGCTCCCCCGCTCGAAAACAGGATTTTTTGTCATGGCAATGGACGCGCACGAGATCGAACGGCTGATCAAGGAAGGCATTCCGGACGCCAAGGTGACGATTCGCGATCTGGCCGGCGACGGCGACCATTACGCGGCCGAAGTGGTGGCCGAAAGCTTCCGCGGCAAAAGCCGCGTCCAGCAGCATCAGATGGTCTATGACGCGCTGAAGGGTACCATGGGCGGCGTGCTGCACGCGCTGGCGTTGCAGACCAGCGTACCGGACTGAACCGCCAACCAGGCTTAGCCCAAAATCGCGTTATCCCTTGCGCCATCCGCGTAGCGTTGTGGCTAACGTCTTGTTTCAGCCAACCTATTGGTTTATTTGATGGACATGTTTCGAGCCTGACTCCCACAGGCATGAAAGGATCGTCCATGACCGGCATCAGCGACTACATCGACAATGAAGTGAAGAGCAACGACGTCGTGCTCTTCATGAAGGGCACGCCAGGCTTCCCGCAATGCGGGTTTTCCGGCCAGGTCGTGCAGATCCTCGATTATATCGGCGCCGACTACAAAGGCGTGAACGTGCTCGACTCGGCGGAGCTGCGCCAGGGCATCAAGGACTACTCCAACTGGCCGACCATTCCGCAGCTCTACGTCAAGGGCGAGTTCGTCGGCGGTTGCGACATCGTGCGCGAGATGTTCCAGGCCGGCGAGTTGCAGAGCTTCCTCGTCGAAAAGGGCGTCAGCGTCAAAGGCGCCGCCTGAGTTGAGTTCGCGCCGGCCGGCAATCTAGCTGCCAGACACGAGACACCCGGGGCCGCCCCCACCTCGGCAATGCAGTTCCCGACTTCGGGAACGAGACGAATAAATGCGCCGGTCCACCGGCGCATGTTCGTTTGAAAGATCGGATTTTGCCGTGGACAAGCAGATAGAAGCGTCGCAACGGGCTTTGCCCATTCCGCGCTGGGAATTCATTGCGCTCTGCGCGGCGCTGATGGCGCTCAATTCTCTGGCCATCGATATCATGCTGCCGGCCCTGCAGCAGATCGGCGCCTCGCTCGGCGTCGAGAACGAAAACCACCGCCAATACGTGATCACAGCCTATATTCTCGGCTTCGGCACCGGGCAGCTTTTCTTCGGTCCGGTCTCCGATCGGTTCGGCCGCCGCGCGCCGCTGGTCGCCGGCCTGATCATCTACGTCGCGGCGGTGGCTGCCGCAGCGGTTGCTCCAACCTTTGGCATCCTGCTCGCCTGCCGCGTCGTGCAGGGCATCGGCGCCGCCGCGACGCGCGTCATCGCGGTCTCGATCGTGCGCGACACGTTCGAGGGCCGCCGCATGGCCGAGGTGATGTCACTGATCTTCATGGTGTTCATGGCGATCCCGGTCGTCGCGCCCGGCATCGGCCAGTTCATCATGCTCTTCGCCACCTGGCACTGGATCTTCGTCACCATGGCCGTCGGCGCGCTGATCGTCTCGACATGGTCGCTGCTGCGCCTGCCGGAAACGCTGCATCCGGAATACCGCCGCCTGCTGACGGTCAGCGCCATCGTCGGCGGCTTCCGCATCGTGCTCACCAACCGCATCGCGCTTTGCTATGCCTTTGCCAGCACCTTCATCTTCGGCGCCATGTTCGGCTTCATCAATTCGGCGCAGCAGATCTATCTCGACGTCTTCCACGTCGGCGAGCTGTTCCCGCTGATCTTCGCCGGCGTCGCCGGCGTGCTCGCCTTCTCGAACTTCCTCAACGCGCGGCTCGTCGGCAAGATCGGCATGCGCCGTCTGTCGCAAAGCGCGCTGCTCTTGTTCCTCACCATCAGCCTGATCTGGCTCGTCGTCTCGCTCGAAATGCAGATGCCGCTCTGGCTGTTCATCACCTTCTTCGCCGGCGCGATGGTGCCGTTCGGCTGCCTCGGCGCGAACTTCAACGCGCTGGCGATGGAGCCGCTCGGCGAGCTTGCCGGCACGGCGTCCTCCATCCTCGGCTTCATGCAGACCTTTCTCGGCGGCCTCCTCGGCACGCTGATCGGCCAGGCTTACAACGGTACGGTCACGCCGTTGGCCGCCGGCTTCTGCAGCGTCTCGGTCGCGGCCCTGCTGATGATCCTGATCGCCGAGCGCGGACGGCTGTTCCAGCCGCACAACCCGCCAGTTTAAGGCTTCCTACTCAGCCCACAATTCTCGCCGCAGCTCCTGCCAGCTACCTTTGTCCGGCGCGACGAGCAGCCCGCCGTCGACATGTGAAGGCAGATAGGGATCGCCGTCGATCCGGGCGGCATGGCCGCCGGCCTCCTGATGGATCAGCACGCCGGCAAGGTGATCCCAAGGCATCAGCTTGTTGTAGACGACGAAATGTGCGTGGCCGCTCGCCAGCAACCGGTATTCGTGCGCGGCGCAGCGATAGCCGAACTGCGACAGCGCCTTGGTCTGGTTGCGGGCGAGCCGCGAGCGTTCCGGCTCCTTGAGATACTGCCAGGAGACCGCGCCGGTCATCTGCGAGATCGGCACAGGCGCCGCAACCCGCACCTTCTCCAGAACGCCATGCGGGTGGCGGATATGGCTGCCGGCCCCCTTGGCGCCGATCAGCCAGTCCTTGCCGACCGGGTCGTGGATGATGCCGGCAACCGTCTCGCCTTTGACGACGACGCCCAACATGACGCCGAACAGCGGCACGCCGGAGGCGAAGTTGAAGGTGCCGTCGACCGGATCGATGACGAAGGCTAGCTCGGCGTCGCCGAGACCGGCAAGCAGGGCCGGATTGTCGGAGCAGGCCTCCTCGCCGACGATCATCGCCGAGGGGTAACGCTCGCGCAGCCTGGCGGTGATCAGCCTTTCGGCATTGACGTCCGCCTCGGTCACAAGGTCCGCGGCCGAGGTCTTCTGGCGGACATCGCCCTCGCCCAGCCGGCGGAAGCGCGGCATGATCTCGGCCCTGGCAGCATCGGCGAGAAGGTCGGCCAGCCAGTCGATCGCACGGTCGTCAAATGTCATCGGAAATGTCTTGCCCTGTGGTGAAGCGCGTATCGAGCGCGGCGAAGTCGAATAGTTTTCGGTCGAGCAGGTGCGAGGGCCGCACATTGGTCATGGCGCGGATCATCGTGTCCTTGCGGCCGGGCATGCGCTTCTCGATGTCGTCGAGCATCGCCTTCATGGCGTTGCGCTGCAGCCCTTCCTGGCTGCCGCAGAGGTCGCACGGGATGATCGGGAATTTCATCGCGCCGGCGAATTTCTCGAGATCGGCCTCCGCGCAATAGGCGAGCGGGCGCAGCACCATGACGTCGCCCTCATCATTGAGGAGCTTGGGCGGCATGGCGGCGAGACGCCCGCCATGGAAGAGGTTCATGAAGAAGGTTTCGAGGATGTCCTCGCGGTGGTGACCGAGCACCAGTGCTGCGCACCCCTCCTCGCGCGCGATGCGGTAGAGATGGCCGCGCCTCAGCCGCGAGCACAGCGAGCAATAGGTGCCGCCCTCGGGCAGCTTGTCGGTGACCACCGAATAGGTGTCCTGGTACTCGATGCGGTGCGCAATGCCGTTGGCGCTGAGATAGTCCGGCAGGATGTGTTTTGGAAAATTCGGCTGGCCCTGGTCGAGGTTGCAGGCGAGCAGCTCGACCGGCAGCAGGCCACGCCATTTGAGGTCGAGCAGCAGGGCGAGCAGGCCGTAGGAATCCTTGCCGCCCGAGAGCGCCACCAGCCAGCGCTCGCCGGGCTTCACCATGGCGAAGTCTTCGATCGCCTGGCGGGTAAGCCTCAAGAGCCGCTTGCGCAGCTTGTTGAACTCGACCGAGGACGGCACGTCGCGAAAAAGCGGATGAAAGCCGCCCTCCTCCTCGTCGGCGATCGGTTCAAGCGATTTGACGTCTGGCAGCATGTTCATGGCGCCGGAGCCCACGGGTCGTTGTCGCCAACCGGATTAGCGGACACGGCCGACAAAGAAAAGGCCGCCTCGAGGGCGGCCTTCTTCGATGTAGCTGATTGACGTTGATCAGCGCGAATAGAATTCGACGACCAGGTTCGGCTCCATCTGGACGGCGAACGGCACGTCCGACAGGCCGGGAACGCGTGCGAACGTCGCAGTCATCTTGTTGTGGTCGGCCTCGATGTAGTCCGGCACGTCGCGCTCGGCGAGCGCGACCGATTCCAGCACGATGACGAGCTGCTTCGACTTCTCGCGCACCTCGATGACATCGCCCGGCTTGCAGCGGTACGAACCGATGTTGGTGCGCCTGCCGTTGACGTTGACGTGGCCGTGGTTGACGAACTGACGCGCGGCGAAGATGGTCGGCACGAACTTGGCGCGATAGACGATCGCGTCGAGACGCGACTCGAGCAGGCCGATCAGGTTCTCCGAGGTGTCGCCCTTGCGGCGGTTGGCCTCTTCATAGACCTTGCGGAACTGCTTTTCCGAAACGTCGCCATAATGGCCCTTCAGCTTCTGCTTGGCGCGCAGCTGCAGGCCGAAGTCGGAAAGCTTGCCCTTGCGGCGCTGGCCGTGCTGGCCGGGGCCGTATTCACGCTTGTTGACCGGGGACTTCGGACGGCCCCAGATGTTTTCGCCGAGACGGCGGTCGATCTTGTATTTCGCGGATTCGCGCTTGCTCATCGCATTCCCTTTCAAAACAGTATACCCGAAACCCCATGGCTCCGGGCGAAGGAAACGCGCCCTCCTCTGGCCTCCGTTTTCGAGACCTGACAGGGTTTTCCACGCAACGCGACGGAAAACCCACGGGACACGTCAGTTCAAACAAGACCGCCGACAGGCCGGTGAGGTCTTGCCATGCAAAAGAAACCACCGGGCGTCGCCACCCGGTGTTGGCGGTCTGTTAAACAGAGATTTAACCGGTGTCAAGCTTGTGACTGGCGGTGCAACAGGCAACCCTATAACAATTCAGCGTTGCATGCGGTGCCGGCGGACGCCGACGGCACCTGGGCGGGGTGCGCCCACTTGGACGCGCAAGCTCGCCCCGAAACTTGATGAAGGGACTGGAGCAGAGGAATTCCCATGAAGAAGTTTTTCCTTACCCTGACGGGAGCCGCGGTGTTGGCGGGATCCATGGCGGTCATGACGCCCGAGCCGGCAATGGCGAGGCACTGGCACGGCCACAAGCAGGTCTGCCGCGTCGTGGTGAAGAAAAGAGTCGTATGGCGCCACGGCCACCGTCACGTCGTCCGCTACAAGGTGCGGCACTGCTGGTGGCGCCGGTAAGTTGGCCATTTGAACCAAGCAAAGCGAAGCCCGCGGCTATCCCGCGGGCTTTTTTCTACCCCAGTGCCCGACCCGGTGGCCGGCCTGACAGCCCGAGATAGGAATTCACGACTTCTTGCCGGGCAGGCCCTTGCGCTTGGTTTTGGCGAATTCCTCGAGCTGCTTCTCGCTCATCGATTCATACATGTCGCGCGAGGCGGCTTTGAGCTCGCTTTTCTTGATCTCGCCGCGTTTGGCCGCAAGCGCCGCGCCGGCCGCCTTCTGCTGAGCTTGTGATGTGGCAGGCATCGTGAGTTCCTCCTTTGCCGTGAGGAGAAACGCTGCGCCATAGGCCACAGTTGCAGCTAGCGCGCGGTCAGTCCAAAGCCCTGGATGAGCCGCCTCGCGGCGAAATCCACCTTGCCGGAGGTGAAGACGGCGATATCGGGCTCACCCTCGCCCGACGGCCCGCCGACGGGTGCGAGCAGCGACATGGCCCGCCGCGCGATGGCTTCCGCCGGATCGATCCAGTCGACCGGCCAGGGCGCGGTCTTGCGCATGCGGTTGGCGAGAAACGGATAATGCGTGCAGGCGAGCACGACGATATCGGTGCGCTGGCCGTCGCGCTCGATGAAGCAGGGCGCGATCTCGGCGCGCACGGCCTCCTCGTCGACAAAGCCCTCGCGCATGTAGATTTCGGCCAGCCCGGCGAGCCGGTCGCTGCCGACCAGGCGGACATGGCATTTCTGCGCCCATTTGCTGATCAGATCGCGCGTGTACTGGCGCTTCACTGTGCCCGGCGTCGCCAGCACCGACACCAGGCCGGACCGCGTGCGCTCGGCAGCCGGCTTGATCGCCGGCACGGTGCCGACGAAGGGGTGGCCGGGAAATTTCTCGCGCAGCGCGTCGATCACCAGGGTCGAGGCGGTGTTGCAGGCGATCACCGAAATCGCCGGCTGCAAGCGGTCGAGCAATTTGGCGAACAGCGCCAGTATGTGTTCCTTGAGCGCTGCTTCCTCCCATGCGCCGTAGGGGAATGCCGCGTCGTCGGCGACATAGACGAAGCGCCGGTCCGGCATCAGGACACGCGCCTCGCGCAGCACGGTCAATCCGCCGACGCCGGAATCGAACATCAGGATCGGGCGCTGGCTTGATCGATCGCTCATTGTCATCCGACCACAAGAGGGAGCTGGCCAGTGATTTGGCCAACGGCGCTTCTATCCTGAACGATCATGGTCTTGAAGTGGCAAATGCCAGCAGCTTTTGCGCAAGTCAGCTCAGAGCCCACGTTTGCCGAAGCCGGCAGGCCGCGGCCGGCCAAACGGCTGCGGCGACGGCGACGGCGACGGGCGAGCGGCTGGCGCCGCGCTGCGAGGGGCCGAGGCCGTCCGGTCAGCAACTGCTGGCGGCACGGAACCGTCGAAATCGAAGACGGATGTCAGCTCGTCGATGTCGCTGCCGGCGACAGGCTTTGCCCACAGGATCGTGGCCCATAGGCCGAACAAGGAGAGACCGAGCAGGTTCAAGCCGCCCGGGGCACTCTCCGGATTGCCGAAATCGATCACCAGCAGCGTGCCGGCCTGCAGCAAGGCATAGATGGCTGAGAAGACGATGTAGGTCCAAAGGATCCATTTAGGCCCATTGGCGTCGCGGCTGCGGCGCCAGGCGATGTTGCCGCGCAGCGCGACGAAGATCAGAGACACGATAAGCGCGGCGCCGGCCAGTCCCTGCCGTGATGGCCCCGGCATCGAATTGATCAATCCGGCGAAGCCGATCGTGACGGCAATGCAGAGCACGATCGCCACTGCCTCCGCCATAAACAGGCCGAGCGAATAGAAGAAGAAACGCAGACGGCCAATATTGGACGTGAACATCTGCTACCCCACCGTTTCAATAACGATGGATCAAGAGCGCATAATATTCGGTTACTTTGAAGGATCGCAGCTTACAGATTTTAACTTTCTTTGTCCGCCGCTCTCTTCCTTGCGGCTGGCAGCCGCCTCGGATCGTCCCCTGGCGAGCCGTCGCCACGCGGCATTGCCGGCGAAAACCGGTCGAGCGAGGAGATGATGCCGCGCAGCACCTTCAACTCCGGTTCGGCGAAGCCGGCCCGCGTCAGCACGGCCCGCAGATTGTCGACCATCTTTGGTTTCTTCTCCTCCGGGCGGAAATAGCCGCGAGCCTCGAGAGCGCCTTCGAGATAGGTGAACAGGCTGTGCAGCTGTTCCTTGGTCGCCGGAACGAGCTCCGGCCCGGAGAAATTGGTCGCTGTCTCCTCGGCGAGGCCGGATTTCATCCATTCATAGGACATCAACAGCACGGCTTGCGCGATGTTGAGAGAGGAGAAGCTGGGATCGACCGGAAAGGTGACGACCTCGTCGGCAAGGCCGACCTCGTCATTGTAGAGGCCGAAACGCTCGCGGCCGAAGAGAATCCCGGTGCGCAGCCCAGCCTGCCCGCGTGCCCGTAGCGCCCTGCCCGCTTCCACCGGGCCGCGCACCGGCTTGAAGCCGTCGCGCTCGCGCGCCGTGGTGGCGAAGACGAAGTTGAGGTCGGCGACCGCGGATGGCAGATCGTCGAACACCTTCGTTGCATCGATGACATGGTCGGCGCGGCTGGCGGCCGCGCGCGCCTTCTCGCTCGGCCAGCCGTCGCGCGGATTGACCAGCCGCAGCTCCGAGAGGCCGAAATTCGCCATGGCGCGCGCGACCATGCCGATATTCTCGCCGAGCTGTGGCTCGACGAGGATGATCGCCGGTCCGATGGCGTTGGCGGGGTCTTTTGCGGCTGGCATGGCTCTCCGTAACCGGGGTTTGCGGCGTTTCGGCGTCCCCTGCCACATCCGGCCCGGAAAATGAAGCATTCACGATAGCGGCACCCGTCCATAGTGGTGCGGATCGCGGTTTGCGCGCTCAAAAAGGCTTTGATATACGCTCCGCAACCCCGGCCGAAACCATGCGGGCAAGGCCGTTCAGATCCCCCAGCAACGAGGCATTCTTTCCATGGCGAAGATCAAGGTGGCGAACCCGGTCGTCGAGCTCGACGGCGACGAGATGACCCGCATCATCTGGCAGTTCATCAAGGACAAGCTGATCCACCCGTATCTCGACATCAAGCTGGACTATTTCGACCTCGGCATCGAGAACCGCGACGCCACCAACGATCAGGTGACCGTCGACTCGGCCAACGCCATCAAGAAGTACGGCGTCGGCGTGAAATGCGCGACGATCACGCCCGATGAGCAGCGCGTCGAGGAATTCAAGCTGAAGAAGATGTGGAAGTCGCCGAACGGCACCATCCGCAACATCCTCGGCGGCACCATCTTCCGCGAGCCGATCATCATGAAGAACGTGCCGCGCCTGGTGCCTGGCTGGACCAAGCCGATCGTCGTCGGCCGCCATGCCTTCGGCGACCAGTACCGCGCCACCGACTTCCGCTATCCCGGCAAGGGCAAGCTGACGATCAAGTTCGTCGGCGAGGACGGCACGGTGATCGAGCATGACGTTTACGACGCACCGGGCGCGGGCGTTGCCATGGCCATGTACAATCTCGACGAGTCGATCCGCGAGTTCGCCCGCGCCTCGCTGAATTACGGCCTGCTGCGCAACTATCCGGTCTATCTGTCGACCAAGAACACTATCCTCAAGGCCTATGACGGCCGATTCAAGGACATCTTCCAGGAAGTCTACGAGAAGGAGTTCGAGGCTGAGTTCAAGGCGCGCAAGCTCTGGTACGAGCACCGGCTGATCGACGACATGGTGGCCTCCAGCCTGAAATGGTCGGGCGGCTACATCTGGGCCTGCAAGAACTATGACGGCGACGTGCAGTCCGACACGGTGGCGCAGGGCTTCGGCTCGCTCGGCCTGATGACCTCGGTGCTGATGACGCCGGACGGCAAGACGGTGGAAGCGGAAGCCGCGCACGGCACCGTCACCCGCCACTATCGCCAGCACCAGAAGGGCGAGGAAACCTCGACCAACTCGATCGCCTCGATCTTCGCCTGGACGCGCGGCCTCGCCCATCGCGCCAAGCTCGACGACAACGCCGAGTTGAAGCGCTTCGCCGAGACGCTGGAGAAAGTCTGCATCCAGACCGTCGAGTCCGGCTTCATGACCAAGGACCTGTCGCTGCTGATCGGCCCCGACCAGCCCTGGCTATCGACGACGGGCTTCCTGGACAAGATCGACGACAATCTGCAGAAGGCGATGGGGTAGAAACCCGAATTTCCAAGTGTCGAAGGCTCCGAAAGGGGCCTTCGCTTTTTCGGGGTGAGCAAAAGGAGCGGAAGTGATGACCAAGCCGATCCTCTACGGCGCCGACTACAGCGTCTATGTCCGCATCGCGCGGATGACGCTGGAGGAGAAGGGCGTCGACTACGAGCTCGTGCCTGTCGACATCTTCGCGGCCGAGGGCATTCCGGCCTGGTATCTCGAACACCACCCGTTCGGCCGCATCCCGGCCTTCGAGCATGACGGTTTTCGGCTGTTCGAGACCGGCGCGATTACCCGCTATGTCGATGAAGCTTTCGACGGCCCGGCCCTGCAGCCTGCTGATCCGCGCGGTCGTGCGAGGATGGGCCAGATCGCCGGCATGCTCGATGCCTATGGCTACCGCGCCATGGTCTGGGACGTTGCCGTGGAGCGGCTGGAGAAGACGCCTGCCGACGAGAAGCTGATCGCCGGCGGCCTAAGCCAAGCGGAGACCGTGCTGAAGGTGCTGACATCGCTGAAGGCGAAAGGCCCTTGGCTGCTCGGCGACCAACTGACGCTGGCCGACCTGCACGCGGCGCCGATCATCGCCTATTTCCTCAAGGTTGCCGAAGGGCGCGATCTGCTGGCGCGATTTGCGGACATGCAGGAGTGGTATACGCGTATTGCCGCGCGGCAGAGCTTCGTCAGGACGGAAAAGGTTAGCTGAAAAGTATCGGAACGGCAGCGGGACAGCGCCCCCCTCTGTCCTGCCGGACATCTCCCCCACTTGGGGGGAGATTAGATGTCGCGACAGCTTTCGCCAGTCTCCCACATTGAAATGAAGTCACGCTAGAAAAGCGCTGTGGGCGACGCTGCCAATCTCCCCCCTTGTGGGGGAGATGTCCGGCAGGACAGAGGGGGGCGCTGTCCCGCCAATCGTTGCGATGAATTCGATCCGCTCGCTACGCCGCTTCGAGCGCCGCCCTCACCGCCGCGATCGCGTCGTCGGCCCTGGAGGCATCGGGGCCGCCGGCCTGCGCCATGTCGGGACGCCCGCCGCCGCCCTGCCCGCCGAGCGCGGCAGAGGCAACGCGCACCAGATCGATGGCGCTGAAGCGTTTGGTGAGGTCGTCGGTAACGCCAACCACCACGCTCGCCTTGTTGTCTTCGCCGGCGCCGACAAAGACGACGACGCCCGAGCCAAGCGTCTTCTTGCCGGCATCGGCCAGCGGCTTCAGGTCCTTCGGCGCCACGCCGCTGACCGACTTGCCAAGGAAGCCGACACCCGCCACAGTCTCGTTGGTGGCCGGAGCATCGGCCACGGCCATGCCGCCGCCCAGCGCCAGCTTCTTGCGCGCCTCGCTTAGTTCCTTCTCGAGCTTCTTGCGCTCATCGAGCAGCGCCTCGACGCGCGCCGGCACGTCGGCCGGCGAGATCTTCAGGGTCGCGGCTGCCGCCTTCAGGCGCTTGTCCTGCTCGTCGAGGTGCCTGCGCGCCGCCTCGCCGGTCAGCGCCTCGATGCGGCGCACGCCGGCCGCCACCGCGCTATCCGACAGGATGCGCACCAGGCCGATATCGCCGGTCGACCTGACATGCGTGCCGCCGCAGAGCTCGACCGAATACGGCCGGTTGGCCCTGGCGCCATGCAGGGCCGTGCCCATCGACACGACGCGCACCTCATCGCCATATTTCTCGCCGAACAGCGCCATGGCGCCTTCGGCAATCGCATCGTCGACCGACATCAGGCGCGTCGTCACCGGGCTGTTCTGCACCACGATCTCGTTGGCCATGCGCTCGACATCCTCGAGCTCTTCCGGCGAGATCGGCTTGTTGTGCGAAATGTCGAAGCGCAGCCGATCGGGCGCGACCAGCGAGCCCTTCTGCGCGACATGGGTGCCCAGCACCTCGCGCAGCGCCTCATGGATGAGATGCGTCGCGGAATGGTTGGCGCGCAGCTTCGAACGCCGCGCATGGTCGACCTTCAGCTCGACGGCCGCGCCGATGCTGACCGTACCGCTCGACACTTTGCCGAGATGCACGAACAGCCCGTCGGCCTTCTTCTGGGTGTCGGAGACCGCGATCGAAAAGCCGTCGCCGGAGATTACGCCGGTGTCGCCCATCTGGCCGCCGGATTCGCCGTAGAACGGCGTCTGGTTGACGACCACGGCAACGGCGTCGCCCTGGCTGGCGCTGTCCACGGTCTTGCCGTCCTTGACCAGCGCCTGGATCAGGCCTTCCGCCTCTTCCGTCTCGTAGCCAAGGAAATCGGTCGCGCCCACCTTCTCGCGGATAGGGAACCAGACCGTTTCGGTCGCGGCTTCGCCGGAACCCGCCCAATGGGCGCGCGCCTCCGCCTTCTGCCGCTCCATCGCATCGGTGAAGCCCGCCAGATCGACCGAAATGTTACGCTGGCGCAGCGCGTCCTGCGTCAGGTCGAGCGGGAAGCCGTAGGTGTCGTAGAGCTTGAAGGCCGTCTCGCCGTCCAGCATGTCGCCGGCGTGGAGCTGTTCCGTCGCCTCGGAAAGCAGGCCGAGGCCGCGCACCAGCGTCTTGCGGAAGCGCGTCTCCTCCAGCTTCAGCGTCTCGGTGATCAGCGCTTCGCCGCGCACCAGTTCCGGATAGGCCTGGCCCATCTCGCGCACCAGCGCCGGAACCAGCTGCCACATCAGCGGCTCCTTGGCGCCAAGCAGCTGCGCGTGGCGCATGGCGCGGCGCATGATGCGGCGCAGCACGTAGCCACGGCCTTCGTTGGACGGCAGCACGCCGTCGGCCACCAGGAAGGAGGACGAGCGCAGGTGATCCGCGATCACACGGAAGGACCCGACATTCTCCTCACCGGGCCCGTGGCCGAGCGCCGAGGATGCGGCATCGATCAGATGCTTGAACAGATCGGTCTCGAAGACGCTCTCCACCCCTTGCAGAATGGACGCCATGCGCTCCAGGCCCATGCCGGTGTCGATCGACGGGCGCGGCAGGTCGATACGCTCGTCCTTCGTCACCTGCTCGTATTGCATGAACACCAGGTTCCAGAATTCGAGGAACCGGTCGCCGTCTTCTTCCGGGGTGCCGGGAGGGCCGCCCCAGATGTGCTCGCCGCGGTCGATGAAGATCTCCGAGCATGGCCCGCAAGGTCCGGTGTCGCCCATCGCCCAGAAATTGTCCGAGGTCGGGATGCGGATGATGCGATCGTCGGAAAAGCCGGCGATCTTCTTCCAGAAGCCGGCCGCCTCGTCATCGGTGTGATAGACGGTAACCAGGAGCTTGTCCTTCGGCAGGCCGAAATCCTTGGTGATCAGGTTCCAGGCAAGCTCGATCGCGCGCTCCTTGAAATAGTCGCCGAACGAGAAATTGCCGAGCATCTCGAAGAAGGTGAGATGGCGCGCGGTGTAGCCGACATTGTCGAGGTCGTTGTGCTTGCCGCCGGCGCGCACGCTCTTCTGCGCCGTCGAGGCGCGCGAATAGGGCCGCTTCTCCAGGCCGGTGAAGACGTTCTTGAACTGCACCATGCCGGCGTTGGTGAACATCAGCGTCGGATCGTTGCGCGGCACCAGCGGGCTGGAGGCGACGATCTCGTGACCCTCCTTGCGGAAGTAGTCGAGGAATGTCGACCGGATGTCGTTCACGCCGCTCATGAGTACTGCCTTTTTCGCGAGAACCGCCGGCCCGGCCGGCGGCAAATGGGCTCTGTTGTCTAGAAGATGGAGCTGGCCTTTTAGCGGTAGCTCTTGACCCTGTCCAGAAACACGGAATTGGGCCAATTGGCTGATCCGACGGTCGCTTCGCACCGCCGCAAAACACAAACCGCCGGCACAAAGGCCGGCGGTTCGGGACGCAATACTCAAGAACGCGATTACATAAGCATATACAGATATAACAGGATTATGGCCAAACTCCGGCCGATCCAGTTGCTTTACGCAATTCCGGACGGAAAACCGCTACGCACTTTTCCTGGAATTGCTTGGCCCTACATGGCGCCGGCTTCGTCCCCAAAACCGTCGTCGCCGCCTTCGGAGCCGCCGTTCTCGAGGAATTTTTCCGCGATCAGCCCGGCATTCTGCCGCAGCGCCAATTCGATCTCGCGCGCCGTGTCGGGATTGTCACGCAGGAACAGCTTCGCGTTCTCGCGGCCCTGGCCGAGACGCTGCGAATTGTAGGAGAACCAGGCGCCCGACTTTTCGACCACGCCGGCCTTGACGCCGAGATCGACGAGCTCGCCGGTTTTCGACACGCCCTCGCCATACATGATGTCGAACTCGACCACCTTGAACGGCGGGGCCAGCTTGTTCTTCACCACCTTGACGCGGGTCTGGTTGCCGACCACCTCGTCGCGGTCCTTGACCGAGCCGATGCGACGGATGTCGAGGCGCACCGAGGCGTAGAACTTCAGCGCGTTGCCGCCAGTGGTCGTCTCGGGCGAGCCGAACATGACGCCGATCTTCATGCGGATCTGGTTGATGAAGATGACCATGGTGTTGGAGCGGGAGATCGAGGCGGTCAGCTTGCGCAGCGCCTGGCTCATCAGGCGGGCCTGCAGGCCGGGCAGCGCATCGCCCATCTCGCCCTCGATTTCAGCGCGCGGCGTCAGCGCCGCGACCGAATCGACCACCAGCACGTCGATGGCGCCGGAACGCACCAGCGTGTCGCAGATCTCCAGCGCCTGCTCGCCGGTGTCGGGCTGCGAGATCAGCAGGTTTTCGAGATCGACGCCAAGCTTGCGGGCATAGACCGGATCAAGCGCGTGCTCGGCATCGACGAAGGCGCAGATGCCGCCCTTCTTCTGGGCTTCCGCAACCGTGTGCAGCGCCAGCGTCGTCTTGCCCGAGCTTTCCGGCCCGTAGATTTCGATGATGCGGCCGCGCGGCAGGCCGCCGACGCCGAGCGCGATATCGAGGCCGAGCGATCCCGTCGGCACGGTTTCGATCTCGACCACCTGCTCGTTGGCGCCGAGCCGCATGATCGAGCCCTTGCCGAAAGCGCGCTCGATTTGCGACAGCGCCGCATCCAGAGCCTTTGATTTGTCCACTGCCTTATCCTCTACAAGCCGCAAAGAATTCTGAGCCATGATACATCACCCCTTGGTCGTCAATGAAGGCCGGACAATCCGTAATCCTTGCAGCTTTGTACCTTTTTTGTTCTCATTTGGCAAGAGGCAGCAAATGACTGAAAAGAAAACAATATCTGGATTTGTTCTATTTTTGTCTCACTAGAACCAGAACACACCTGCGCTGCTGGTCCAAAAGAGACTTCGATATCCAGCCGGCCCGAATCGCGACCCCGATTGCGGGGCGATGCGCACAAACCTAGTGTGCGCACGCGAACAATCAACGAAGGTCACCCCTCCCGCATGCCGACTTCCCCAAAAATTCTGGCGCTGGGCGGCGCCCATATCGACAGGCGCGGCCAGGTGACAGGCACCTATGTGCCCGCCGCCTCCAACCCCGGCATCATGCGCGAGGAGGTCGGCGGCGGCGTATTCAACGCGCTGCGCAGCGTGGTGAAGCGCGGCGTGTCGGCTTCGCTGCTTTCGATGCGCGGCGGCGACGCGGCGGCTGAGACGGTCGCGTCAGCGATCGCGGGCGCCGGCATTGCCGACCTCTCGGTGGTGTTTCTCGACCGCACAACGCCGAGCTACACGGCGCTGATCGACAGCGAGGGCGAGCTGATCGTCGGCTTTGCCGATATGGGCCTCTACGACCTCGCCTTCCCCAAGCAGATCCGCCGCGCCAAGGTGCGCGAGGCGATCGCCGAGGCGGATGCGATTCTCTGTGACGCTAACCTGCCGACGGCGGCACTCGAGCGCTTGATGGCGCAAGCCGGCGGCAGGCCTGTCTTTGCCATTGCCATCTCGCCGGCCAAGGTCGTGCGGCTGGCGCCGCTGCTCGGCAACCTCTCGCTGCTGTTCATGAACCGCCGCGAGGCGGCAGCACTTGCCGGCGCCGACATGTCCGGGTTGGATCTTGTCGACGCGCTCAGGCGCGCGGGGCTGGCGGCGGGCGTGGTCACGGCGGGCAGCGCTCCGGTGCTGGGCTTCGACCAATCCGGCATCTTCGCCATCGACCCGCCCGCACCGCGACGGGTCGCCGACGTGACCGGCGCCGGCGATGCCCTGACCGGGGCAACGGTTGCCGCGTTGCTGCGCGGGCTGCCTTTGCGGGCAGCGCTGCGCGAAGGCATTGCGGCGGCAATGCTCGCCATCGAGAGCGCCGAAGCGGTGCCGTCCTTCACGACGGCCAGCTTCGGCCAAGCGCTTGCCCTTGTGCCGGAGGCACGGGAGGTGGCATAGGGCCACCAGATCATCTTGCCGGAACATGCTCCGGATCGGAGACAGACATGACGCCCGAAACCGCCCGCCCCTTCATCGACATCCACCCGCCGGTGGCGGAGGCGCTTGCCGCCGGGCGGCCGGTGGTGGCGCTGGAAAGCACCATCATCACTCATGGCATGCCCTATCCCGACAATGGCGCGATGGCGGCCAAGGTCGAGCAGATCATCATCGACGGCGGCGCGGTGCCGGCGACGATCGCCGTGGTCGACGGCCGCATCAAGATCGGGCTGTCCGACGGCGAGCGCGAATCGCTCGCCATGACCGGCGACGCCATGAAGCTGTCGCGCGCCGATATCGGCTTTGCCGTCGCCCAAAAGCGTACCGGCGGCACCACCGTTGCCGCGACCATGATCGCCGCGCATATGGCCGGCATAAAAGTGTTCGCCACCGGCGGCATCGGCGGCGTCCACAAGGGCGCGGAAAAGAGTTTCGATATCTCGGCTGACCTCGACGAGCTGGCGCGCACGCCGGTCATCGTCGTCTCGGCCGGCGCCAAGGCGATCCTCGACATCGAAAAGACGCTCGAAGTGCTGGAGACGCGCGGTGTACCGGTCATCGGCCATGGCTGCGAAACCATGCCGGCCTTCTGGTCCAGGCAGTCGCCGTTCCGCGCGCCGCTGACGCTGCATGCACCGCAAGACATCGCGCATTTCTACCGGACGCGGCAGGCGCTGGGCCTGGGCGGCGGCATCCTGGTCGCCAATCCGGTGCCGCAGAATGACGAGATCCCGGCCGCCGAGATGGACGGCTACATCCAGGCCGCGCAGAAAGCTGCCGAGGCGCAGAGCGTCACCGGCAAGGCGGTGACGCCGTTCCTGCTGTCGAAGATCCTGGAACTCACCGGCGGCCGCAGCCTCAAGACCAACATCGCGCTGGTCGAGAACAATGCGCGACTGGCGGCGGAGATCGCCAAGGCGTTGTAGTTTACGCTGCGAAGGCCCCCTCACCCGGATTGCCAATACCGAATTGCAGGGCAATTCGTGGCCATCCGACCTCTCCCCAAGGGGAGAGGAGCTTGCCGGCGCCGGCACCAACCTCTTCTCCCCAGCGGGGAGAAGGTGGCCGCGACGCGGCCGGATGAGGGGGCGGCCTCGACGCGCCCTTCATAGTGTTTCAACAGCGGACCAAATCACTTCCCCGCCCTTCGCCCGGCCTCATAAGCCCGTCGCGCCCACACCGCCATCTCGTCGGGATCGTCGAAGGCATCGTCCGGCACGCTCCAATAAGGCATCGCCACCTGCTTACCGTGCCGCGAACCGGTATAGGTCCACTGGCTGCAGCCGGCGGCCTCGAAATCCGGAATGCTCTCTTCATCCGCCTTGAGCATCAGCTCGCCGCGAACGACGACCGCGACGATGACGCCGTCGCAATAGATGCCCTTGCCGCCGAACATGTCGCGGATGCTGATCGGACCAAGGCTCTCGAACAGTTCTTCCAGGCGGTCATTATCCATGCCGCGATCATCTCATCCGGCATGGGCCTTGTCATCGCCGCAACCAAAAGCATGCTGACAGGTTGAGACCCGAAAACGGAGTTCCCGCCATGCCTGTCCTGCTCAAAGGCTCCTGCCGCTGCGGCGCCGTCCGCTTCGAGGTGGAAAGCCACACGCCGGTGCCGTTCATGCTCTGCTACTGCTCGATCTGCCGCAAGCAGCAGGGCGGCGGCGGTTTTGCCATTAACCTCGGCGCCGACTACGAAACGATGAACATCAGAGGCAAGCGCGCCCTCGGCGTTTACCGTGCCGAGATCGAGGATGACGAGCATCCGCATTGCGAGGTTTCGACCGGCGAGCGCAATTTCTGCAAGAAATGCGGCTCAGCACTCTGGCTCTACGACCCGACCTGGCCGGACCTCGTCCATCCCTTTGCCTCGGCGATCGATAGCGACCTGCCGAAGCCGCCGGAAAAGGTGCATCTGATGCTGAAATACAAGGCGAACTGGGTCGAGCCGGTGGTCGGCAAGAAGGACAAAGTGTTCGAGGTCTACCCGGAAGAATCCATCGCAGACTGGCACAAGCGCACGGGCATGTGGGTGGAGTAGCGTTCTTCTCCCCGTTCTACGGGGAGGTGAGGAGTGGTCCGCGCAGCGGACAAAAAGCCAATTGCTTGGCTTTTTGAAGACGAACGCCGGCAGGCAGATGAGGGGCGGCGCCAAGTTCGGATAGGGTAGCGCCGCCCCTCATCCGGCCCTTCGGGCCACCTTCTCCCCGTAAACGGGGCGAAGGAAGAACTCAGGCGGAAGCGCGCGCCTCTGCCAGCGCCTTGAGATCGGCCGGCTTCAACTCGACCGATTCGCCGCAGCCGCAGGCCGAGCTCTGATTCGGGTTCTTGAAGGTGAAACCGGTGCGCAGCGTCGTCTGTTCGAAATCCATCTCGGTGCCGAACAGGAAAAGCGCGGCTTCAGGCGCGACATAGACATGCGCGCCGTCGCGTTCGATGTGATCGTCCTTGGAGTTCGGCTCGGTCACCAGGTCGACCGTATATTCCATGCCGGCGCAGCCGCCCTTCTTGATGCCGAGGCGGATGCCATGCGCGTTCTCGCGGGTGGCAACAATCTCGCGCACCCGGTCGGCGGCCTTATCGGTCATCGTGATGACGGCGAAGCGTCCCATATTCTCTCTCTCTCCATTCCGTGCAGGTTCAAGGCCTGCCGAATGATTCCTCACCTAAAATGGTAAAGTTTCCCGCCGCGCGCAAGTGCAACGGGGCCTTGTCTGGTCCAAGAGCTCAATACCACCCGACCGCGACCTGCGCCTCTTCCGACATGCGGTCCGGCGTCCACGGCGGGTCGAACACCATGCTTACCTCGACGCCCGAAATGCCCTCGACGGCGCCGACGGCGTTCTCGACCCAGCCCGGCATTTCGCCGGCCACCGGGCAGCCCGGCGCGGTCAGCGTCATGTCGATCTTGACCGTGCGGTCGTCTTCGATGTCGATCTTGTAGACAAGTCCGAGCTCATAGATGTCTGCCGGGATTTCCGGGTCGTAGACCGTCTTCAGCGCCGAGACGATGTCGTCGGTCAGCCGCGCCAGCTCGTCGGCGGGGATCGCCGAAGCCGAGACGATACCATTCCCGGCGGTCTCGGGGGCGGTCTCTGCGGTGGTGCTCACATCGTCCATGGTCGTCACCCGAAGAATTTGCGCGCCTTTTCCAGCGCATCGGCCAAAGCGTCGACCTCGGCCCTGGTATTATACATGCCGAACGATGCCCTGCATGTGGAGGTCACGCCGAAGCGTTTCAACAGCGGCTGGGCGCAATGGGTGCCGGCGCGGACCGCCACGCCCTGCCGGTCGATCACCATCGACACGTCATGCGCATGGATGCCCTGCAATTCGAACGAGATGATGGCGCCCTTGCCCGGCGCGTCGCCGAAGATGCGCAGCGAATTGATCGCCCGCAGCCGCTCATGCGCGTAATCCTTGAGGTCCGCCTCGTGCGCGGCAATGCGCTCGCGGCCGACCTTCTCCATATATTCGAGCGCGGCACCCAGGCCGATCGCCTGCACGATCGGCGGCGTGCCGGCCTCGAAGCGATGCGGCGGCTCGTTGTAGGTGACGATGTCCTGCGTCACCTCCTCGATCATCTCGCCGCCGCCCATGAAGGGCCGCATCTCTTCCAGCATATGTTTCTTGCCGTAGAGCACGCCGATGCCCGACGGACCGTAGACCTTGTGTCCGGTGAAGACGAAGAAATCGCAGTCGAGGTCCTGCACGTCGATCGGCATGTGCACCGCGCTCTGGCTGCCGTCGACGAGCACGGGAATTCCACGCGCATGCGCGATGCGCACGATCTCCTTGATCGGCGTCACCGTGCCCAGCGCATTGGACATCTGGGTGATGGCGACGAGCTTGGTGCGGCTGGTCAGCCGCTTCTCGAATTCCTCGATATGGAAGGCGCCGAGGTCGTCGACCGGCACCCAGGAGAGCTTCGCGCCCTGCCGCTCGCGGATGAAATGCCAGGGCACGATGTTGGAGTGGTGCTCCATGATCGAGAGCACGATCTCGTCGCCCTCGCCGATCCTCGGCATGCCCCAGCCATAGGCGACGGTGTTGATCGCCGAGGTGGTGTTGGAGGTGAAGACGATGTTGTCGGTGCTGGGCGCGTTCAGAAACCTCTGCACTGACTTCCGCGCGTTCTCATAGGCGTCGGTCGCGGCGTTCGACAGGAAATGCAGACCGCGATGGACGTTGGCGTATTCCTGGGAATAGGCGTGCTGGATGGTGTCGAGCACCACCTGCGGTTTCTGCGCCGAGGCGCCGTTGTCGAGATAGACCAGCGGCTTGCCGTAGACCTGGCGCGACAGGATCGGAAAATCGCGGCGGATCGCCTCGACGTCGTAGGGGGTGGTTTCGATCTTCTGGTCCATTTCGAAGTCCTTGCCGGCCAAGGCCGCGATCCTTCCAACACCCCTCATCCGGCCGCTTCGCGGCCACCTTCGCCCACAAGGGGAGAAGGTCTAGCGCTTGACCTTCTCCCCTTGTGGGAGAAGGTGGATTGGCGCGCAGCGCCAAGACGGATGAGGGGTGGCTTGGCCAAGCCCCATCCAATTACCCGTGCGTCAAAAACCAGCCGTCGAGCCGCGCTTCGAGCGCGTCGACAAGCGCCTCGTCGTCCAGTTCCTCGATCACTTCGGCGACGAATGCCTTCACCAGCAGGCCTCGCGCCGTCTTCTCGTCGATGCCGCGCGCCATCAGGTAGAACAGATGGTTGTGGTCGATCTCGGTGACGGTGGCGCCGTGGCCGCAGACCACGTCGTCGGCGAAGATTTCCAGCTCCGGCTTGGTCGAGAACTCGCCGTCATCCGACAGAAGCAGCGTGTTGCAGGCCATCTTGGCGTTGGTCTTCTGCGCGTATTGATGCACGTTGATGCGGCCCTGGAAGGCGCCGCGCGCCTTGCCGGTCACGACGTTGCGCATCACTTCGGTCGAGGTCGTGTGCGGCACGGTATGGTCGAGCACCATGGTGGTGTCGGTATGCGTGTCGCCGGCCAGAAGGTTGATGCCGCGCAGCTTGAAGTCGGCGCCTTCACCCGTCGTCCTGACCACAACTTCCTGGCGCACCAGCTTGCCGCCGGCATTCATGACGAACAGCGTGAGCTTCGCGTCCTTGCCGATATGCGCCTTGAACTGGGCGAGATGCGTGGCCGTATCCGGCTGCTCCTGCACAATCAGCCAGGTCACCTCGGCGCCTTCGTCGAGGACAAGCTGGCTCACCGAGCTGATGAGGGCATCGCTGCCCTCGCCCGCCTGGCGTTCGACGATCACCGCCTTGGCGCCGGCGCCGACGCGCGTCAGCAGCCGCACATGCGCCTGGCCGCCGGACTGCAGGTTCTGCAATTCGATCGGCTTTTCCAGTTGAGTGCCGTCGGCGATGTCGACGAAATAGCCGTCGGCGACGAAGGCGGTGTTCAGCGCGCCGATCGCATCGTCGGCGCCGTAGCGATCGAGCCCGGGCGCAACGCTGCCGTCGGTCAGTTTTTCCGACAGGCGCTGTACCGTGACGCCCTCGATCTCCGGCGGCTTGACGTTCGAGAGGCCGTTCAGCACCGGCAGGACATTGGAGCCGTCAAGAACCGGCTCGAGCGCCTTCGCGACCGTGTCGGCCTCGAAGGCAGGCACCTTCGTCAACAAGCGGCGCAGATCGGTATAGTGCCAGGATTCGAGATGCCGCGTCGGCAGGCCGTGCTTGATGGCCTCGATCGCGTCGTCGCGCTTGACCATCACTGCGCCGTCGCCGGGCAGCAGCGACAGCCGCTCGCCGAAGGCATCGATGAGCGCCGTCTCGGCCAGTGTCCGCTGGGGCTGTGCGTGCATGTTCATTGCTCTCGCCTCACTCGGCCCCATCTCACGCGGCTTCGCCGATCACGCCGGCATAGCCGTTGGTTTCGAGATCGAGCGCCAGAGACTTGTCCCCCGACTTGATCACCTGCCCCTTGTAGAGCACGTGCACGCTGTCCGGCACGATGTGCTCCAAGAGGCGCTGGTAGTGGGTGATGACGACGATTGCCCGCTCCGGCGAGCGCAGCGCGTTGACGCCGTCGGCGACGATCTTGAGCGCGTCGATGTCCAGGCCGGAATCGGTCTCGTCGAGCACGCAGAGTTTTGGCTCCAAAAGCTTCATCTGCAGGATCTCGGCACGCTTCTTCTCGCCGCCGGAGAAGCCGACATTGAGCGGCCGCTTCAGCATGTTCATGTCCATGTTGAGCGAGGCGGCAGCTTCCTTCACACGCTTCAGGAACTCCGGAACCTTCAGCGGTTCGTCCCCGCGCGCCTTGCGCTGCTCGTTCATCGCCACCTTCAGGAATTCCATGGTCGCCACGCCCGGTATCTCCATCGGATACTGGAAGGCGAGGAAGATGCCGGCGGTGGCGCGCTCTGCCGGATCCATCTCCAGGATCGACTGGCCGTTGTAGAGGATGTCGCCTTCGGTGACCTCATAGTCCTCGCGGCCGGCGAGGATGTAGGACAGCGTCGACTTGCCCGAGCCGTTCGGACCCATGATGGCGGCGACCTCGCCGGCTTTCACCGTCAGGTCCAGCCCACGAATGATCTCGGTGCCGTCATCGACGATGCGGGCATGCAAATTCTTGATCTCAAGCATGATTTCTTCCTGAATATCTTTTTACGGTCAGCCGACCGAACCCTCTAGGCTGATGCCGATCAGCTTCTGCGCCTCGACGGCGAATTCCATCGGCAGCTGCTGGATGACGTCCTTGACGAAGCCGTTGACGATCAGCGCGATCGCCTCCTCTTCCGGGATGCCGCGCTGCATGACGTAGAACTTCTGGTCCTCGGAGATCTTCGACGTCGTCGCCTCATGCTCGAACTTCGCCGTCGCGTTCTTGGCCTCCATGTAAGGCACGGTGTGCGCGCCGCACTGGTCGCCGATCAGCAGCGAGTCGCAGTTGGTGAAGTTGCGCGCGTTGGTCGCCTTGCGGTGCGCCGAGACCTGGCCGCGATAGGTGTTCTGCGAGAAGCCTGCGGCGATGCCCTTGGAGATGATGCGGCTCGACGTGTTCTTGCCGAGATGGATCATCTTGGTGCCGCTATCCACCTGCTGATAGCCGTTCGACACCGCGATCGAATAGAATTCGCCGCTGGAATCGTCGCCGCGCAGGATGCAGCTCGGATATTTCCAGGTGATCGCCGAGCCGGTCTCGACCTGCGTCCACGAGATCTTCGAGCGGTCGCCGCGGCAGTCGCCGCGCTTGGTGACGAAGTTGTAGATGCCGCCCTTGCCCTCGGCGTCGCCGGGATACCAGTTCTGCACCGTCGAATATTTGATCTCGGCGTCGTCGAGCGCGATCAGCTCGACCACCGCTGCATGAAGCTGGTTCTCGTCGCGCTGCGGCGCGGTGCAGCCTTCGAGATAGGAGACATAAGCCCCTTCCTCGGCGATGATCAGCGTGCGTTCGAACTGGCCGGTGTTCTTTTCGTTGATGCGGAAATAGGTCGACAGCTCCATCGGGCAGCGCACGCCCTTCGGCACGAAGACGAAGGAGCCGTCGGTGAACACGGCCGAATTCAGCGTGGCGTAGAAATTGTCGGTGGTCGGCACGACCGATCCCAGATATTTCTGCACCAGCTCCGGATGCTCGCGGATCGCTTCCGAGATCGAGCAGAAGATGACGCCGGCCTTGGCCAGCTCCTCCTTGAAGGTGGTGACGACCGAGACGGAATCGAACACGGCGTCGACCGCGACGCGCCCCGACTTGTAGACGTTGTCGTTTGCCTCCTCGAACTCGGACTCCTCGGTCTTTTGCACGCCCGCGAGGATTTCCTGTTCCTTCAGCGGGATGCCGAGCTTCTCGTAGACCTTGAGCAGTTCCGGATCGACCTCGTCCAGCGACTTCGGACCCGGCGTGCTCTTCGGCGCCGCGTAGTAGTGGATGTCCTGGAAATCGATCTTCGGATAGTGGACGCGCGCCCAGGTCGGCTCTTCCAGCGTCAGCCAACGGCGATAGGCTCCCAGACGCCATTCAAGCATCCAGTCCGGCTCGCCCTTCTTCCCGGAGATCAAGCGAATAATGTCTTCGCTCAGGCCCTTGGGGGCCTTGTCCATCTCGATCTCTGTCTGGAATCCGTATTTATACTGGTCGACGTCGATCTTTCGGACTCGATCGATCGTCTCCTGCACAGCAGGCATAAGCGTTCTCCATCCACGCCGGGGTCAAGGCCCGGCAGTTTTCAAACTATGGCACCGCAAAAACGCGCCCCTGTAGGGACTCGCCGCGGAGTAAGCTCCATATAGTGCGTTTCTGCCGGAAATTCACCCGGCCAAGACGAAACGCACGGCTCTACCAGGCCGGATGGCCTGAAACTCTCCTTTTGGCCGCTAGGCGGCCCTTTCCTTATCGGCCCGGCGCGCGGCAATACCCGCCAAGGCGGCCCGGAACGCCTCGATCTCCTCAGCGCCGGTAGCGCGGCCGATCGAGACGCGCAAGGCGCCGAGGCTGTCGCCATGCCCCATCGCTTTCAGCACATGGCTTGGCCCGACTTTTCCCGACGAGCAGGCGGAGCCGGCCGACAATGCGACACCTGCAAGATCGAAGGCGATCTGCGCCGTCTCGGCCTTGATGCCGGGAATAGCGAAGAATGTCGTGTTGGCAAGCCTTGGGGCGCCGATTCCGAAGATTTCTGCATCCGGGGCAATTTCCTGGACGATCGCTTCGATCTCTTCGCGACGACGCGCGACCGCGTCCATGCCTTCCAGGCCGGCCAGGGCTGCCCGAGCCGCGGCGCCGAAACCAGCGATGCCGGGAAGGTTCTCCGTGCCGGCGCGATGGCCCTTCTCCTGGCCGCCGCCATTGATCAGCGGCTTCGGCATCATCAGGTCGGACTGAGCGACGATGGCGCCGACGCCCTTCGGGCCGCCGATCTTGTGCGAGGACAGGATCAGATAGTCGGCATAAGGCCCTGACATATCGATTGGAATCCGCCCGGCCGCCTGCACGGCGTCGACGACGAGCATGCCGCCCGCTGCCTTGACGATTTCAGCGATGCGGCCGACCGGCTGGATGACGCCCGTCTCATTGTTGGCGGCATGGATCGCGACCAGCGGCAGGCCGTCGGCCTTGTCATGCGCGGCCAGCGCCTTGGCCAGCGCGTCGAGATCAGCGATGCCGTCCCGATCGACGCCGATCCGCGTCACCTGCGCGGCCGGAAAGCGGCCGCCGCCGAGCACGCAGGGATGATCGGCTTCCGAGACATAGAGGCGGCTCATACGGACGACGCCGCGCCCCATCTGCCAGTCGGGGGTAAGCAGCGTCGAAGCGGCCTCCGTTGCGCCCGAAGTGAACGCGACATGCTCCGGCTTGGCGTTGGCCAGCCTTGCCACGTCGCGCCTGGCGTCCTCGATCAGCCTGCGCGCCGCGCGGCCCTCTGTGTGGACCGACGACGGATTGGCGGCATTGAGCGCGGCGACCATCGCGGCCCGCGCCTCTGCAATGAGAGGCGCGCTGGCGTTGTAGTCGAGATAGGCGCGGGTTGCGGCCATTTTCCTTCTGTCGATCCTGTCAGCAGCCATTCCGCGAGGATAGCGCGTTATTTCCTTGAAATTGCAAGGCAAGCCGTCCTATTTACCCGGCTTGCGGCGCGGGCGGCCGGACTATTGCGTTTCGGCCACCCAGTTTTGAACAATTCTAAACTAGCTTCTAGGAAGACGCTTGCCCGGCGTCAAGGCCACAGAGACGGGCCAAGGAAGTTCCGGGCTCGCGCCTTCGTATGCCACGTGGAGTATTTTATGCCTGAGGTCATTTTCGCCGGTCCGGCTGGTCGTCTGGAGGGCCGTTACCAGCCTTCCAAGGAAAAGAGCGCGCCGATCGCCATTGTGCTGCATCCGCACCCGCAATTCGGCGGCACGATGAACAACAAGATCGTCTACGACCTCTTCTACATGTTCCAGAAGCGCGATTTCACCACGCTTCGCTTCAATTTCCGCGGCATCGGCCGCAGCCAGGGCGAGTTCGACCACGGCACCGGTGAGCTGTCGGACGCGGCCGCCGCGCTCGACTGGGTGCAATCGCTGCATCCCGATTCCAAGAGCTGCTGGGTCGCCGGCTATTCCTTTGGCTCGTGGATCGGCATGCAGCTTCTGATGCGCCGGCCGGAGATCGAGGGCTTCATCTCGGTCGCCCCGCAGCCGAACACGTACGATTTCTCCTTCCTGGCGCCCTGCCCTTCGTCGGGCCTCATCATCCACGGCGATGCCGACAAGGTGGCGCCGCCGAAGGACGTGCAGACGCTGGTCGACAAGCTGCACACGCAAAAGGGCATCACCATCACCCAGAAGACGATCCCCGGCGCCAACCATTTCTTCGCCAACGATTCCGAATTGCTCATCCAGGAATGCGCCGATTACCTCGATCGGCGACTGGCGGGCGAGCTTGCCGATCCGCGGCCGAAGCGGCTGAGATAGACAGCGGGCAGTATAAGCCCTCTAAGGGTGGTCGGCCGTCAGGTGCTCACCGCTGCGGCGCGCCGCCGATATTCTGTTCTTCGACCCGCTGGACCGTAGCAGCCGGAACGTGCGCTTGGGCACCGGTCTGGTCGAGGATGGCCGCCGGAAGATGAAGCCGAGCCGCGCGAAGACCAGGCCTGAGACAATCGCGAAGGCGAGGCCAAGCCCGAAGCCGGCCACCGTATCGCTCGGATAATGCGCTCCGACGAAAACGCGCGTCGAGGCGATGCAAGCCGTGACCGCCAGCGCGATGTACCAGCGCTTTGGGAACAAAAGCAGAAGAATGCCGAACACCGCGCCCATCGTCGTGGCATGGCCGGACGGAAAACCGGCGAAGCGCGCGTCCATGGCGAAGGGATGCAGCGACAGCACGCCGAAGTCGTTGAAATAGAGCGGCCGCGCCCGGCCGATGCCGTATTTCAGCAAATTGACCGCCAGCCCGGAAAGGCCGACGGCGCAAAGCACCAGGAAAGCAAAGCACGTCCAGTTGTAGACGAGCAGGCGCGTCTGGCGCGAGAGGCTGCGCCAGTCGGTGAGATTGGCGGCGACGAGGCAGAGCGCCGCCGGAATGAGATACCAGCCACCAAGGCCGAAGTCGGTGAAGAAATCGGTGAAATGGACGAAGCCGGGCGTCCACTCTCCACGCATCCTGCCGGCGGCGCTGTCGAGGCTGAGGAATACGGCCGCTGCGAGCAGGAGCCAGGCGAACACCCAGACAACCCAAGGAATCTCAGGGTAGCGCGCCGGGCGCACGGCAAAGCGCCGCCTCACGATGCGCATCGTGTCGAGAAAATTGCCGAGCGAGCGGCGATAGAGGGCGACGGCGGACATGGTTGGTGCAGAGTCTATAGAGGCACTCGAAGCCCGACACTATTCCTCACGGGGCCACCCGATAAAGGCCGAGCGCCAGCTTGTCTCCTGACGAATAGTTGAGCCCGTCGATCTCGGTAAGCCGCTTTACCGACTTGCCCTGCCCGGCAAGCAGTTCGTTGAGCTTTTGCTCGTCCTTCACTGGGGCGAGTCCGAGCGCGCAGGCCGGATCGGCAGCCAAGTGTTTTGCGACGCCATCGACATCGGTCAGCACGGTGTTAGTGCCGACCAGGAACACCAGGCTCGGCTCGTGATAGGGAGACGAGGCGAGCACGCTTGTGTCGCAAAGGCGGTTGGCATCGACCGCCGCCTTGATGGCGGGACTCAGCCAGATCGGCTTCAGCGACGGCGCGATGATCCCGAACAGCAGGCTGAACGTTACCCCCGCGCCGACGGCGATTGCCGCGATGCGTCCGAGCGGCACCTGCAATTGCCGCGGAAAGGCCAGATAGCCGGTGACAAGAGCGGCGCCTGCCGCCGGAATGCTCCACCAGGAAAAGGTTTTGGCGAAATAGATCGGCGCCCCGATGCAGACTGCCGCCAGCCCGATCGACACGACGACAACGCCGAAGGCGGTAGCCCACCACAGCCAGCTCTGCCAGCGCTTCAGCGGCGCGTTGGCCTGGTCCGCCGGCAAGGTGAGCAGCCAGCCGATCAGCAGCGCCATGCCGGGATAGGCGGGCATGACATAATGGGGCAGCTTGGTCGGGATCGCCTCGAACACCAGCCAGAACGGGATGTACCAGGCGAGGCAGAAGCGCAGCCGCGGATCGTCCCAGAAGCTGTTGATCGCCTGCAGCCCGGCGCCGACCGCGATCAGGCCGAAAGGCCACATGAACAGCGAATAGGTGAGCATGTAGAAGCCGGGCGGCAGGCCATGCGATTCCTCGCCCTGCGCCACCTTGTTCAGCATGTCCTTGCCGACCGCCTCCTGGAAGAAGGCGCCGCCGCTTTTCCAGCTGATGAGGATGATCCAGGGCAGCACGATGACGAGCACGATTGCGACGCCGCGCATCAGCTTCATCTTCAAAAGCCAGCGCCAGTCGCGCTCGAAGGCGAACAGCGCGGCGGCAGTCAAGAGCGACAACAGCGGTGCCACCGGGCCCTTGATCAGGATGCCCAGCCCCTGCGCGATCCAGAAGATCCAGGGCAGATGGCCGGCAACCGGCTCTTTGCGGCGCGCGGCCAGATAGACCTGCGCCAGCGCGCCTTGCGCGGCCACGCAGCAGGCAAGCAACATGGCGTCGGTCTTGGCGTCGCGACCCTCGAAGGCGGTGGCGAAGATCGTCGCCATCATCAGGCCGGCGGCGAGACCGGCATTGGCGCCGAACAGCTTCGTGCCCGTCCAGCCGATGCCGACGACGGCGAGCGCGATGCCGAGCATGGAGACGAGGCGATAGACCCAGATCGGTGCTTCGGCCCCCTCGCCGCTCAGCGCAACGGCCGCCGATTGCAGCCAGTAGATGCCGATCGGCTTCTTGTAGCGCGTCACGTCCTGCAGACGGATATCGATATAGTCGCCCGTCTCGACCATCTGCTTGGTCGACTGGACGAAGCGGGATTCGTCGCGATCGACTGGCGGCAGGCTTGCCAGCCCGCTGGCGGTCATAAGGATGCTGAACAGAAAAAGGATGAGATAGTTCCTGTTCATCGCGGGAGCTTGTCCGATCTGAGATTGCGGGATGGCCCCGACGCGGCGCTTGGGCGCGCTGCCCTTGCGCGGGCGCCTCATTACGCCAGCAAAAGGGGCGAAGCAAGGATGCGCGGCAGCATCCGGGCAAGGCGCAAACCGGATTCCACTTTTGCTGATCGCCGGTCTTCCAGTAGAAGCGCGATCGGACGCAAAACCGGATTCCACTTTTGCTGATCGCGCTTGGATGCTAAACGCGCGCCTTCACGTCACGCTTGGCCGAGTGCCGGGCGATCTCCAGGAAGAAAAAATGTCCGCCTTCAAATCCGATTTCCTGCGCATCATGAGC
Source organism: Mesorhizobium sp. LEGMi-168a (assembly GCF_058312955.1). NCBI lineage: Bacteria > Pseudomonadati > Pseudomonadota > Alphaproteobacteria > Hyphomicrobiales > Phyllobacteriaceae > Mesorhizobium > Mesorhizobium sp. LEGMi-168a. The sequence continues at coordinate 187,653 of NZ_JBZEGV010000007.1, read as the reverse complement.
GAGCGCGGCTTCATCCACCAGATTTCGGATGAGACCGGCCTCGACCAGCTCTTCGCCAAGGAAACGGTGAGCGCCTATATCGGCTTCGACGCGACGGCGAAGAGCCTGCATGCCGGGTCGCTGATCCAGATCATGATGCTCCACTGGCTGCAGCAGACCGGCCACCGGCCGATCGCGCTGATGGGCGGCGGCACCTCGATGATCGGCGACCCCTCGTTCAAGGACGAGGCGCGCAAGCTGCTGACGCCGCAGGACATCGACGACAACCTCGTCGGTATCCGCCGCAATTTCGCGCCTTATCTCAAATTCGGCAGCGGCGCCGGCGATGCGATCATGGTCAACAACGCCGACTGGCTGATGGGGATCAACTACGTCAATTTCCTGCGCGATGTCGGCCGGCATTTCTCCGTCAACCGTATGCTCGCCTTCGATTCCGTCAAGCTCAGGCTCGACCGCGAGCAGTCGCTCTCGTTCCTCGAATTCAACTATATGATCCTGCAGGCCTATGACTTCGTCGAGCTTTACAAGCGCTTCGGCTGCCGGCTGCAGATGGGCGGCTCCGACCAGTGGGGTAACATCGTCAACGGCATCGACCTCGGCCATCGCATGGAAGGCGTGCAGCTGTTTGCGATGACCACGCCGCTGCTCACCACCTCGTCGGGCGCCAAGATGGGCAAGTCGGCCTCGGGCGCCGTCTGGCTGGATGGCGACATGCTCTCGCCTTACGAGTTCTGGCAGTACTGGCGCAACACCGAGGACGCCGACGTCGGCCGCTTCCTGAAGCTTTACACGGCGCTGCCGCTCGACGAGGTGGCGCGGCTCGAAAAGCTCGGCGGCTCCGAGATCAACGAGGCGAAGAAGATCCTCGCCACCGAGATCACCGCCATGCTGCATGGCCGCGAGGCGGCCGAGACGGCAAGCGAGACCGCGCGCAAGACCTTTGAGGAAGGCGCGCTCGCCGACACGCTGCCGAGCGTCGAGGTGGCCAAGACTGATCTCGAGGCCGGCATCGGCATCCTGTCGCTGTTCGTGACCGCCGGGCTCGCGGGCTCCAACGGCGAGGCGCGCCGGCATATCCAGGGCGGCGCCGTGCGCCTCAACGACCAAGCGGTCACGGACGACCGGCGCATGGTAACGCTTCAGGATATGGGCGCCGAGGGTGTCGCAAAACTCTCGCTCGGCAGGAAGAAGCACGTCCTGGTGCGGCCGGTCTGACTCGCCAGTCTTACCTGTACTCGAAGATCGACCTGAATATCCCGGGCGCCACCACGGACAGCGGATTGATGTTGAGGGTCGGCTTGTTGGCGTTACCGCGCAGCCGGTAGGTGACGCCGATCAGGCCGCGGTCGCGACCGTTGCCGAGCAGCGGGCCGAACAGCGGCAGCTCGCCGAAGATGCGGTTCAGCCCATAGACCGGCATGAAGGTGCCGGTCATGTCCATATTGTTGTCCTGGTCGTAGAGCGTGCCCTGGAAGGTGGTGCCGATGCGCGGACCGCGCAGCAGTCCGTTTGCCAGTCTGAGATAGCCGGAGCCCTTGTCGATCTCGGCGAAGCCGCGCTCGAACTGCACCCTTGAGGTGTCGATATCGGCCTTCACCGCCTGGTTAAGGCTGCGCGTGTCGCCGGCCGGCTTGGTCGACACGATCGATGCAAGCTTCGGCTCGTTGACGACATAGAAATTGCTGGCGTCGACCTGACCCTTCATCGGTCCGTCGCCGGCACCCGAGAGCGACAGTGTGATCGCCCCCCCCTCCATGTGCTCGTAGATGTTGAGGAAACGCAGGATGGCCCCGGCGTCGGCCGATTTCATCCTGAGCGACCGACTGCCGTCGCCAGCGGTGTTCCTAATGGTGATCGCGGCACCCGAACTTGCCGTTGCGCTGACATCGAGGCCGTTCACCCGCGAGCCGGCGCCGCTGTAATCCAGTTTCAGGTTCGACAGCACCTCGTCGTGAAAGCCGGTGAGCGACTTCACGTCGGCGCTGACCGAGATCGCGTCGGCGCCGGCGCCTTTCGTGGCCGTGTCGACGTCGGAGGTGAACTGCTTGATCAGCGAGCGGGCATCGAGGGACTCGCCGCTGACATCGACCGCATAGTTCTTGCCCGATCGCTTCACCGAGACGGCGACGTCGTCGCCCCGGTTGAGCGCGACCTTGCTGAAGCGTGCCGAAGACAGCGCCCCATTGACCAGCGTCACGTCGCCGTTGACCGAAAAGCTTTTCCCATCGAGATCGAAGTCGGACAGTGTGGTGGTGCTGCCGGACTTCGCCATCGTGAAGGTGACCTTGGCCGGAATGCCGGCGCCCTTGCTCCATCCCGCCCAGGGGATGTCGAGCCTTGCATTCGTCAGATCGGCCGAGACCTCTTGGCTGCCCTGCCCGCTTTTGTCGATCGCCACCTTGATCGTTCCCAAAAGCAACGGCGACAGGCCCGGCATCGTTGCGTCGCGCGTCTTGTCGTCGAGCACCAGCGCGACCTTGCGGCTGCGCGGCGGCCCATTGTCCTCGAGCGGTTCGACGAGATCGAGCTCCGCCGGAATGCCGTTCAGCTTCGCCTTGCCCGAGATCACGGCGCGGTCGGGGCTGACGGTGATCGACCCATCGGCGTCGGTCACCGTCTGGTCTTCGAACGGCTTGGCTAAAGACAGGTCCTGGTAGTCCAGCGCTACCAGCCAGTCGAGCGTCGAGGTGTCGACGCCGGAGGTCAGCGGAATGTCGGCCCGCACATGGCCGGTGACGGTGCCGCTCAAATCCTCCGGCGCAAGGCCGACATGGCGCATGGCGTTGATCGGCTCGTAGGAGGCAAGCTCGGCGATTGCCGGCGCTTCGCCGGCAACGTCGATATCGAGCGCGCCGATGACCGGCGAATGGTTCGCCTCCTTAACCGTCAGCGTGCCGCCGCTTGCCGCCACGGTCCGGCCGCTCGCCATATAGACGCTGCCCGAGGACAAAGTGATGTCGACATCGTTGCCATGGAAGGCGACGACGCCGACGGCGTCGCGGATCGGCGGGATGCGGCCCGCCGTGTCGAACCGCGAGCCCTCGACCTGGAAGCGGCCGAACACTTCGTCGCCGGAAAGCGGAACGCCGTTGCCGAGCCGCCCCGGCACGACCTGGAACTGCAAATTGGCGTCGACCACGCGGCCGCCGAACAGATTGTCCAGCACCCAAAGCCGCGCGTTGCGGGCGGAAAACCAGGGCCACAATTGCTTGACATGCGAGACCGGCATGTCGTGGACGTTGAGCGAAAGCGACACGCCCGGCGGACCATTGTCGATGAAGGCGAGCGACGCCGTGCCCAGCACCTCGCTCGAACCACCGGAGCGGACGCCGATCTGCTCGGCGACGAGCTTGCGGCTCTTGGTCTGGTAGACGCCGGCGACGCGGGCGAGGAACTGAAGCGCCGGTTCCGGCGATTCCGAAGGGGCGAGCGTCGAGCCGTCGCTGACGAGGTCATAGCGATAGGACGGCTCCTCGCCCGCGGCCGCCGGCTTCGGCCCGACCGAGCCGGCGAAATCGAAGGTTGAGCGGCCGGTCCTGATCAGCAGCTTGTCGACCGAGATCTTGTTCGATCCCGCCACCAGCGTGGCATTGGCGTCGACGTCGGCTGGCAGCAGCCCGCGCGAGCCGAGATCGAGCACCGAGCCGCCGAGCGACAGGGAGGCCGTTAGCCGCGACGGCGTTTCGCCGGAGGATTCAGCGCCCGAAAGCTTCAGCGCGATCGAACCGAGTTTGCCGCCCTGGGCCGCTGACGTCCCGTCGCCGGAGCCTTCCCGGACCAGGTTTCCGCCAGCACCCGCCACCTCGAGGCTGGCTTCGATCGATGCGATCCGCCTGGCGCTTGCGTCGCGAACGGCGGACGCCTTCAGGGTCGCGTGCCGGCCATCGACATCGGCATCGTAAGAAAGCTGGATGCTGCCGGCGCCGGTCTGGGCAACAGTTGCATCAGTGACCCTCACGCGCTTGACCGGTCCGCCATCCGGCAATTCGAACTCGACGTTGCTGAGGTCGACCTGGCGCATCGAATCCGCGCGCACCGCATCGAGTGCGTCGTTGACGCCCGAAAACACCGCCGCCGACACTTTCTCCGGATCGACGAGACCATCCTCGTTGCGCAGCGCCGCCGTCCAGTCGCCGCCACCGGACGGCATTGCGGCAACCGTGATGCGGGCATCGGAAAACCGGGCGCTGGTCAGCCGGACCTCGCCGGATAAGAGCGGCAGCAGCCGTATGCCGAAGCGGACACGCCCGACATCGGCCATCGGCTTGCCGTCGGCGGTCTTCAGGCTGACGTCGCTGACCTGCAGAGCGACGAAGCTCGATCCGTCGAGCGTCAGCCGCGCCGGTCCGACCGTGACGTTGACATCGACGCCGGCAAGCTTCTCGATGGCCGTCTCGGCTTCAGCCCGAAGCCGCTCCGTGCCGATGCCTGACGTGCCGACCACATAGACGCCTGCCGCCGCCAGAAGCACCAGCGCGCAGAGCCCGGCAAATATCCGGCCGATGATGCGAAAGCGGCGGCGCACCGAAGCACGGCCGAGCGGCGGCACGCCGCACGCGGACGGAAACGTCCCCAGGTCGGTGATCTCGTCACGCCTGAACCTGATCTTCTCGTGCTGCGGTTGCTCCTGATCCACGCAATATTCCGTTATAACGAACTCGTCGTGGACGAATCCCCGCCTCACGTTATATCGATGCTCGATCCGCGCGTAACCTCAGACAAAGGCATCGACATGGCTGATCTTGCAGTGGGCGACATTGCGCCGCAATTCGATCTTCCGCGCGACGGCGGCGGCTCTCTCGACCTCGCCGCACTCCGAGGAAAGCCTGTCGTACTCTACTTCTATCCGCAGGACGACACCACAAGTTGCACCAACGAGGCGATCGGCTTCTCGCAGCTGAAGCCGGAATTCGAGAAGGCCGGCGCCGTGGTCATCGGGCTGTCTCCCGATAGCATCAAGAAACACGACAAATTCAAGGCGAAGTACGATCTCACCGTCGATCTCGTCGCTGACGAGGAGCGCAAGGTGATCGAGGCCTATCATCTGTGGGTCGAGAAGACCATGTACGGCCGCAAATACATGGGCGTCGAGCGGGCCACCTTCCTGATCGGCAGGGACGGACGGATCGCCCGCATCTGGCGGCACGTGCGCGTCAAGGGCCACGCCGAAGAGGTGCTGGAGGCGGTGCGCGCGCTCTGACGCGGGGAACGCAGTCTTTCGCCGCATCGCCGAACGGTTCTTGCTGACCTCTCTCTGTGGCAACCCGCCACCCGCAATGCGGGAATTGGTTACGCTCACAATGCGGCCAGCAAAACTTTGTTAACCCTAATAATGTGTAATTCGAGCTGTCGTTGGAGTCGTAACGAAAGCTCGGTCCCGTGAAATCAACCGGTCAGTCAGCGGTCTTCGGCAGGCGCAAGGAGCCCCATACGGTCATCATCGCCCGGGGCAATGAAATAAGGCATTTCACGATCCGCCCCTGGCTTGCCGCGTTCATCGGATCGGCGCTCGCGGCGATCGCCATCGGCTACCTGCTCGCCACGTCCTATCTTGTGCTGCGCGACGACCTGATCGGCGCCACGACAGCGAGGCAGGCGCGCATGCAGCAGGCCTATGAGGACCGCATCTCGGCGCTGCGCGCCCAGGTGGACCGCATCACCAGCCGCCAGCTACTCGACCAGCAGCTCATGGAAACCAAGGTAAGCGAGTTGCTGGCCAGGCAGACCCAGCTCAGCCAGCGCCATGGCCGGCTTGGGCCGATCCTCGAACGCGCCGAAAACGAGGTCGGCGACGCGCCTGCCGCAAGCGATGCGCAGGCGAAGCCCGCCGCCGAAATCACCGGCAGCCTCTCGCAGGCCCCGACCTATTCGGTCGCGTCTTTGAGCGCCGGCGACACCCGGCCCTTCTCGCTGTGGTCGACGCGTTCCGATCCGCTCGACAACGAAACGGCTGCGGATCGCGCCGACAAGCTGTTCGTGTCGATCAATGCGTCGCTCAAGGCCATCGAGAACCAGCAGCTTACCCGCATCACCACGCTTGCGGACAATGCCTACAAAAACGCCGACGCGATCAGCCAGGCGCTGGAGGCGGCAGGCCTGCCGGTGGACGCGGATCTCGACAAGAACGATGTCGGCGGGCCACTGGTCCCGCTCGATTCCTCAATGATCTTCGACAGCAAAGTCAAGGAGTTGGACGAGGCTCTTGATGCGCTTGATCAAGTCAAGAAGGAAGCGCGCAAACTGCCGCTCACCAATCCTGCGCCTGGCCATACCGTGACCAGTCCGTTCGGCGTGCGCACCGACCCGATCCTCGGCACGGCCGCCTTGCATACGGGAATGGATTTCAGGGCGCCGATCGGCATGCCGGCCAAGGTCACCGCCGCCGGCGTCGTCGCCAAGGCCGGCTGGAACGGCGGCTACGGACGTATGGTCGAGGTCGACCATGGCAACGGCTTCGCCACACGCTACGGACATTTGAGCGAGATCGACGTCACCGTCGGCCAGAAGCTCGCCGCCGGCGACGTGATCGGCAAGACCGGCAGCAGCGGCCGCTCGACCGGCCCGCATCTCCATTACGAAGTGCGCCATAACGGCGAGGCCGTCGACCCGCTGCGCTTCCTCGCCGTCGGCAAGAAGGTCGCGCAGTTCCTGTAGGGGAGCAGCATCTCCTCGCGCGGAGCAATGGCACTTCCCGCGGGGCCTGCCATGGCTTCTTCCTCAGGATTTGACATGGATCTCTCGCGGGAACCTGGTCAAGGTCTCATGGCCGGTTTCGGTCACCAGGATGGTCTCGCTGATCTCGATGCCCCAGCCATCCATCCACATGCCGAGGATGGAATGAACGACGTTGCCGGGCGTAAGCACGGTCATGTCGCCCGGCCTGAGGCTGATCGTGTGCTCGCCCCAATCCGGTGGATAGGCGACGCCGATGGAATAGCCGATGCGCGATTCCTTCTTCAGCCCGTAGCGCTGGATGACCTTGCGCCATGCCCCCTCGACCGCTTCGGCGGATGTTCCGGGCCTCACTGCGTCGAGCACCGCATCCATGCCCTCGATCACCGCCTTGGCGGTGTCCGAGACGCGCGTCGGCGTCTTCCCTAGCTGCATCGTTCTTGCCAGCCCGGCCGCGTAGCGGCGGCAGACGCCGGCGAGTTCCAGCGCAATCGTCTCATTGTCCCCGAAACGCCTGTCGCTCCACATGATGTGCGGGGCCGAAGCGTTCTCGCCGCCGAGGATGGTTGGCGGAAGGGCGGTGATATCGCCCGCGAAGTCCGGGCTGCCGGCGATCTGCGCCGCCTGGATGGAGGCAATGGCGTCGCATTCGCGAACGCCCGGCGCAATGATTTCAAAAGCCCGCGCGACGGCAGCTTCGGCGAGCGTCGAGGCCTTGCGCAGATAGGCGATCTCGGGCGCGGATTTGACCGCGCGGATCCAGTTCACCAGGAGATCGGCATCATGCCATTTCGCGTTGGGAAGCCCGGCGACAAGCCGGGCGTGCCCCTTCGGGGAGAAATAATAGGCTTCAAGTTCGATGCCGATGTGCCTGTTTCCCCAGCCTTTCCCGGCGATCCAGCTCGCGATCCAGTCCATCGGGTGGCGATCGGCACGCTGAACATGATCCTCCGGAAAACCAACCACATTCTCGGGCTTCATCCAGGCCGTAAGCAGGCCACCCGCCGCATCCATGGCGCGCCCGATCCAGACCGGCTCAACCTCCTCGATCGGAACCAGCACCACCTGCGGCGTGTAGAACGACCAGCCGTCATAGCCGGTGATGTAATGCTGGTTGGCAACGTCGTTGACGATCAGGAGCTCGAGACCACGCTTCGCCATCTCGGTGCGGATCTTGCGAAGCCGCCGCTGGTATTCGTCGTGGGCAAACGGCAGTTCAATCATCTCTGCTCCATGCTTGTCGGATCAATGGCTGCTGGCTCACACACCATTGGGGCGGCTTCAACAAGGAGGCAATCAGCCAGCGGCGGCACGTGGACAGGTCCTACCGGTCCTGCCCCTTCCCGAGCCTCAGGATTCCATCGTCAATTTATTTTTGAATTCCATTTGACTGAATAAATCTTCTCTGCGAACCTTGCGTCAACTGGGAGCGCAAGCCATGGCGTTGCGGGGAACCAATCAGGAGTTCGGGCGGCCGTACAACCGGCGCATCGTGCTCGAGTCCATCCGCCGCTTCGGCCCCATCGCCCGCGGCGACATCGCCCGGCACGTCGGGCTCACCGTCCAGACGGTGTCGACCATCGTTCGGGAATTGGAGGAGCAAGGCTACATCCTGTCGGTTCGCGAGGAGCCGAAGGGCCGCGGCCTGCCGCCGGCGACGCTGCGCATCAATCCGGAAGGCGGCTATGCCGTCGGCATCCATCTCACGCCGCTCGGCATCGACGCGGCCCTCATCAATCTCAGCGGCGATGTGATCGAGAGCGCGCATCGCGAGGCGCCCCATGCGGCGCCCGACGAAGCGTTCGAGGCGATCGGCGCCATGGTTGCCGAATTGACCGAGCGCCGCTCGGGCGGCCGCGTCATCGGCATCGGCATGGCGCTTCCGGGACCTTTCGGTGTCGAGCCGATGAGCTTCGTCGGCCCGACGACGATGACCGGCTGGCAGGACGTTCCGCTGCGCGAACGGCTGACCGCGGTCACCGGCCTGCCGGCCTTCTTCGAAAACGACATGGCTGCCGCGGCGATGGGCGAACGCTTCTATGGCCTCGGTGCCAAACATTCCGAATATTATTATCTCTACTTCGGCGTTGGGCTCGGCGGCACCATGCTGCATGACGGCAGCGCATTGCGCGGCGCTTGGGGCAATGCCGGCGAGATCGGCCACATCCCGGTCGTTCCGGGCGGCGAGCTTTGTCCCTGCGGCAACCGCGGCTGCCTCGAACGCTACGTCTCGCTGGACGCGCGCGGGCGCTGGAAAGGCAACGATGCCGACTGGGTGAGCGAGGTGACGCCGGTGTTCCGCAACGCAATCGCCATCATAGAAAACCTCTTCGATCCCGAGACGATCGTTCTCGGCGGACTTGCCTCGCCTGCCCTGCTCGAACGGCTGGCGGAATCGGTCGAGCCGCTGCACAATTCGGTCTCGGCGCGCAAGGACCGCGTGGCGCCAAGAATCCTCGTTGCGCAGGGCGGTCAGCACGCGGTGCTCCGAGGGGCGGCAGCACTTGCCGTTTCCGGCGTGCTTTCGCCGCGCTTCGGCCAGATCTTCACCGCCAAGCGGCAGCGCGAGGGCGACCCTCTGAAAGGCGGAGATATCGCGGCATGAGCGAACCCCTGCTGGTCCTCGACAACGTCGCCAAGAACTACGGCGCCATCCAGGCGCTGCGCGGCATCAGCTTTTCGATCGGGCGCGGCGAGGTGGTGGCGCTGCTCGGCGACAACGGCGCCGGCAAGTCGACGCTGGTGAAGATCATCGCCGGCGGGCTGGAGCCCACCTCGGGCCGTATGCTGTTCGAAGGCAAGGAGTTCCTCGCCAAATCTCCCGCCGAGGCCAAGGCCGCCGGTATCGAGACGGTCTACCAGGACCTCTCGCTCTGCACCAATGTCGACGTGGTGGCGAACTTCTTCATGGGGCGCGAGATCACCCGCAAGGTGCTGGGCGTTCCGGTGCTCGACGAGCGCGCCATGGAGGCTGTGGTGGCCAAGGCGCTGGCCAATGCCGGCACGCGCATTCCCTCGCTTCGCACCAAGGTCGAGCATCTCTCGGGCGGCCAGCGGCAGGCGATCGAGCTCAACCGCTTCGTCCATTGGGGCGGCAAGCTGGTGCTTTTGGACGAGCCCTTCGCCGCGCTCGGCGTCGAGCAGACGCGCCGCGGCCTCGACATGATCCGCCAGGTGGCGAGCCAGGGCATCGGCGTCGTCATTATCACCCACATCATGCAGCAGGCCTTCCAGGTCGCCGACCGGATCGTGGTGATCCGCCAGGGCGTCGTGGCGGGCGATGTTGCGCGCAACAAGACAAGTCCCGACGCGGTGATCAACATGATCACCGGAGAGACGCTCGCCGGTGCCGGACCGGCGGGCTGAGGGACAAATGAGGGGTCCGGCTAAAGAGGAGCGAACGACATGAAGCGAATGCTACTTTCTGTCTTCGGTATCCTGGCACTGGCAATTGCCACGCTCACGCCGGCATTCGCCCAGTCGAAGGGTACCGTCTATTATCTGGTCCCGACACTGCTCGACGAATTCCAGACCGGCTCAGTGAGCGCGCTGGAGCTGTTCCTGAAGCAGGTCGGCTACGAGATGAAAACGCTGAACGCCGACAACAAGACCGACGCCCAGCAATCGCAGATGAACGACGTGATTGCGCTAAAGCCGAAGGCGATCATCCTCGCCGCGGTCGATTTCAACGCGCTGAAGCCCTCGGTCGAGGCGGCACGTGCCGCCGGCATTCCCGTGGTCGAGTTCGATCGACAGATCACCGCGACGCCTTCCGACTTCACCTCGGTCGCCGGCACGGTCGAGATCGGCCATATCGCGGCCGAACAGGCCGAAGCGCTGCTGAAGGCCAAGAACGGCTCGGTCAAGGGCAAGGTTCTACAGGTGCTCGGCGATCCCGGCGATCCCTACACGCTCGACATCCAGAAGGGCTTTGAGGAGAAGATGAAGGCGTTCCCGGACGTCAAGATCATCTCTCTGCCGGCCATGCAATGGGCGGCGGATGCAGCCGGGACCATCGTCAACGACCAGATCCTTGCGAACCCCGACATCGACTTGATCTTCAGCCACGCCGCGCATCTTTCGGTCGCCGCCGTCGCTTCGCTGGAAGCCGCCGGCAAGAAGCCGGGCGACGTGATGCTGATGAGCTCGAACGGCGCGCCGGTCGGCCTCGACCTGATCCGCAAAGGCTGGCTCAACGTCGAGGTCGAGCAGCCGCTCTATGCACAGGCAGCCGCGGTCGCCATGTTCATGGACAAGGTCGCCAACAAGCAGGAGATCAAGCCCGGCGACTATGACGTGCTGGGCCTGAAGTCGGTGGTGACCAAGGAAGCCTGGGGCCCGAACATCAAGATCCCGGGCGCCGCGATCACCAAGGAGAACGTCGACAACCCGGCCTTCTGGGGCAACCAGAAGCCGCCGACGGATACCGTCAAATCCGTCGAATAGGCTAGCTCCGCAAGGCTCCGGGCCACCGCGGCCCGGAGCCTCCCCTGCGCGTCCGACCAAGTGGCCGCGCAGATCGTCCTGGCGCCAACCGGATCACACGATGAGCCCACGCACCCGCCATATCCTCGAACTCGTGCTCGACAATCTCGTCTGGTTCATGCTGGTCTTCGTGCTGGCGGTCTTCTCGATCTTCATTCCCAGCTTCTTCCAGCTCGGCATCTTCGCCAATATCGTCGAGGCTTCCAGCGTGCTCGGCGTGATGTCGATCGGCCTGGCGCTGGTTATCATTGCCGGCCACATGGACCTTTCGGTCGAATCGGTCGCCGCGCTCAGCGCCATGGCGGTCGGCATCATGTTCTGCTCGTCCGGCATCGGTATCGGCCTGCAGCTGCATCCGGAGTGGCTGATGGTGCCGGTGTCGCTTGCCGTTGCGCTGGCGGTCGGCGCCGTCATCGGCGTCATCAACGGCTTTCTCATCGTCAGGCTGCAGATGAGCGCCTTCATCATCACGCTTGCCTCTTACATCTGGGTGCGCGGCCTGGTGCTGGTGGTTTCGGGCGGGCGCTCGGCGCAGGATCTGGCGCCGGCCATCCGCTGGTTCGGCATCCAGCGGCTGGCCGGCCTGCCGCTCACCGCCTGGATCGCGGTCGGCTGCTTCGTGGTGTTCTCGCTGATCCTGGCCAAGACGCCGTTCGGCCGGCATCTGGTGATGATCGGCGGCAACGAGACGGCGACCTTCCGCGCCGGCATCCGCGTCAACCGCAACCTGATCATCGCCTTCGTGCTCGCCGGCGCCATTGCCGGCCTGGCCGGCTGGCTGCTTGCCATCCGTACCTCCGGCGCCACCGCCAATCTCGGCGTCGGCCTGCTCTTCAATGCCTTCGCCGCCGTCGTCATCGGCGGCGTCAGCCTCAAGGGCGGCGTCGGCACCCTGCCCGGCGTCTATGCCGGCGTGCTGCTTCTGTCGGCCATCAACACCGCCATCAATTTGATGGGCCTGCCGGCCAACTTCACCCAGGTCATCCACGGCTTGCTCGTGCTGGCGGCCGTGCTGCTCGACGCATTCAAGCAAACCATTCGCCAAAGACTCGCATGACAGGATGGCTCGCATGACCGGACGCATCGAAGGCAAGGTAGCGGCAATCGTCGGCGCCGCGCGCGGCATCGGCAAGGGCATAGCCGAGCGTTTCGCCGAGGAAGGCGCAAAACTGGTGCTTGCCGACAGCGAAGCCGAGGCGGGCAAGGCGAGCGCCGACGAGCTGGGTGCCGCCTTCATCCACACCGACATCTCGAAGATGGCCGACGCGGAAGCCGTCGTGGCATTGGCGCTGGAGCGCCATGGCCGCCTCGACATCATCGTCCAAAACGCCGGCATCTACCCCTGGCAGCTGATCGAGAACACCAGCCCGGAGGACTGGGACCGCGTCATGGCGGTCAATCTGCGCGGCAGCTTCAATGCCGCACGCGCAGCACTCCCGCCGATGAAGGCGCAGCGGAGCGGCCGCATGCTCTTCACCTCTTCCATCACCGGCCCGCAGGTGAGCAGCCCCGGCCACGGCCATTATTCGGCGAGCAAAGCCGGCATCAACGGCTTCATTCGCGCCGCGGCGCTGGAATTCTCCGGCTATGGCATCACAGTCAACGGCGTCGAGCCGGGCAACATTCTGACCGAAGGCATGAAGCTGCACCGCGATGCCGCCTTCATCAAGAGCATGGAGGACGCAGTTCCCCTCGGCCGCCTCGGCACGCCGCGCGACGTCGCCAACGCCTTCCTGTTCCTCGCCTCCGACGACGCCAGCTACATCACCGGCACGACGATCGTCGTCGATGGCGGCCAACTCCTGCCCGAAGGCCAGGATTTCCGCCTGACGCCGTCTTGATTATGTATTATGTCGGGAAACTGGTGGGCGATGACGGGCTCGAACCGCCGACATCTTCGGTGTAAACGAAGCGCTCTACCAACTGAGCTAATCGCCCGCTCCGGGCCGGACCTTTAAGCAGTTAGGGCTCCATTCGCAAGGCCCAATGAACTGCCGGCGCAACCGCTGTCAGGGCGGATTTCCCCAATGCCGGCGCACTTGTCAAAAAACCTTCTCCAGTTTGCTGTTATGCTCACATGCCGCGCTTGACACCCGCAAACGAACCCCTTATCCAGCGCCCCAACGACGAACACGCCTGACACGTGCTCGTCAGTGCGCGGGTGTAGCTCAGTCGGTTAGAGTGCCGGCCTGTCACGCCGGAGGTCGCGGGTTCGAGCCCCGTCACTCGCGCCATTTCCAACTCCTCGACAATGCAGAGTTTTTGTTCCGATCTCCGGGTCGGAAGAGATTCCGCTTCAACTTCTTGAACATGACCGTTGCGGGCCAATGCCAGCGCCGCACGCTAGGCGGCCTGTGCTCCACCTTCCCCTGAACTGCCTCAAGAAAAGTTGGCTGCCGCTAGTCCATAGCTGTCGTCTTCTCTTTCAGGATGCGCCACTTGCCCACTTTTCCTTTCTCCGAAGCGGACCCGATTCGATATCCCGGTCCTCCACCGAAAAGTTCGGATGTGGTGATTATCGGCGGCGGCATCATCGGCGTGACGACGGCGCTTTTTCTTGCGCGGCGGAACATCTCGGTGACGCTGGTTGAAAAGGGACGGGTTGCAGCCGAGCAATCGTCTCGAAACTGGGGATGGATCCGCAAGCAGGGACGCGATGCGGATGAGCTGCCGATCGTGATCGAGGCGTCGCGTCACTGGCGGCAACTGGCTGAGGAATGCGGCGAGGACATCGGCCTGAAGCAGACAGGCGTTACCTATCTGGCAAGCTCGGACCGCGAAATGGCCGGGTTCGAAAAATTCATGAAGATCGCCGCCGCCCATCAGATCGATACGCGCCTTCTGGACGCGCAGGAAACCGCCGGTCTCATCAAAGGCATGTCACGCAGTTTCAGGGGCGCGATGACGACACCTTCCGATATGCGGGCGGAGCCTTGGGTGGCGGTGCCAGCACTCGCCCGGCTGGCGGCCCGCAACGGTGTGAAGATTGTTGAAAATTGCGCGGCGCGAACCCTGGAAATCTCGGCCGGAAGGGTCAGCGGCGTGTGGACCGAGGCGGGTCACGTCGCAACCTCCAGCGTCCTGCTCGCGGGCGGCGCGTGGTCTTCCCTCTTCCTGCGAAGACATGGCGTTTCGATTCCCCAGCTCAGTGTCAGGTCGACCGTGGCCGCGACAGAGCCGATGGCTGAGATCCACGCGGGCGCCGCGGCAGCGGATCACATTGCCTTCAGGCGCCGGCAGGATGGCGGATATACGCTCGCTCCCGGAGGAGGCAGTTTGCTCTACGTTGGGCCTGACGCGTTCCGCCACGCGACGAAATACCTTCCCGCGCTCATGGCCAATCCGTTTGGGACACGCTACTCGCCGGCCGCGCCGGACGGCTACCCGGATAGCTGGTCGACGCCGCGTCGCTGGACGCCGGATTCGCAAAGTCCATTCGAAAGGATTCGGGTGCTCAATCCCGCCCCCGCCTCCTCGGGCCTTCGTTCGATCGAACGCAATTTCACGCGACTTTTCCCGCAGCTCGGGCCAGTTCGCATCAAGGCAAGCTGGGCGGGCATGATTGACGCCATGCCGGACGTCGTGCCCATAGTTGATCGCGTGCAGGCGATCGTCGGCCTTGTCGTCGCTACGGGCATGAGCGGTCACGGCTTCGGCATCGGGCCGGGAGTCGGTCGGGTCGTCTCCGACATGATCCAGGGAAACGGGATCGGCCACGATCTGACTCGCTTTCGCCTGTCGCGCTTTTCCGACGGCAGCTCCATTCGGCCAGGTCCGGCCCTTTGAGCATTTTGCAGCCAGGCGGAATCGCTTGGCGCCACAGAAATGCGGGCAAACAAAGAGATAGAGCACGGCGCTGAAGCTCCGCTCCGGGTTTGATGGCGCCGAATATCGTGCCGGCTGTTGAAGTCCTTGCGCCGGAACCATTCCGGCATCGCCTCGTTCCGCCCAAGGGCCGAAAACGGGAGAGACAGATGGCTGTGAGATGTCGCGTTTCGATTGATGACGCCAGGGATGTGGACGAGCTCGCCTTCCAGGAGCTGCCGCGGGTGGGTGAAAGCGTATCCATGCCGGTCGAAGGGTCAAATATGGACCTTCGCGTTCTGCGCGTCGTGCATATGCCCGGCAGCGAGCAAGACGCAACGACGAAGCTGGAACTGACCAGCAAGATTCTTTAGCGGCGTTCCCTGATTTCACTCGCCCGTTACGACGCCGGAGGCGACGATCTGGGCGGTTCGCGCGGTGAGTTTCTCGCGCTTTACGAGCGTGGGCCTACTCTCTTTTCCCAGGCCTATTAACATTTCAGCGAGAGCTAATCTTGGGACTGAAGTCGCTTTGTCCGGCGCAGAGGTCGTATCGCCGCGCCTGCGCATAAATCGTCAAGTTAACAGGCGACGTCTAAGCCTTTTGGAGAGCTACAGTCTTTGCGCGGAAGGATTAATGTAGTCTTCTCAAATAACGGGTGCCAACATGGCAACTGAAAGCGCGAAGTGTACGCATCTCGTTCCAGAGAATCTGGTTTCAGAGGCCAAGGCACGCCGTGATTTTCTCAAGAAAGCTGGCCGCTTCGCAGCGGTGACTCCGCCGACCATAACGCTTCTGCTAGGCACAAGCCTGAACTCCAAGGCTATCGCGAAATCTGGCGGATCACCTCCAGGCAATTCTGGCGGATCAACTTCGGGCAATGGAGGAGGAGGCAAGCACTTTCACCCCCGCCCGCGCGGCCAAGGTTTCAATTCCGGTGGAGGCCGCTCGGGGGGCGACAACTATGGTGGCGGATCTCACGGCGGCTCAAGGAGCGGCGATCCAAACTAGGCGCCCCCACCAACGCTCGCCAGCGACAGCCCTCTGTTACCCCTTCTGGCTCACTCACCCAATACGACGCCGGAGGAGACGATCTGGGCGGTCCGCGCGGTGAGCTTCTCGCGCTTTACGAGCGTCGGCTTTTCATAGGGCTTTTTCATCGCGCCGTTCCGGAACCGGGCTGCCTTGTGTTTGGTCAAGACAGTGAACGCGCTCGCACCGGTTGCGTTCCGGGCGGTGAGATTTCGCAGGCTTCAGCCGGAGCCAGTCTTCAAGCCCTCGCCAGCAGCGCCTCGACTTCCTGGAGCGTCGGCATGGAGGGCGCTGTCCCCGGGCGCGTCACCGAAATGCCGGCGACGGCGCAGGCGAAGCGCACCGCCTCCAATGGCTCGACACCTTTCGCAAGTGCCGCGGCCAGACCGCCATTGAAGGCGTCGCCCGCCCCCGTGGTCTCGACCACCGGGCCGGCATTGACGGCGCCGACATGGTCGGAACGGTCCTTGGTGTGCAGCAGCGCGCCCTTCTCGCCGAGCGTCACGATAACGGCCCCGACGCCCTTCGCCAGCAGATTGTCGGCGGCGCGACGCGCATCGTCGATCGACGAGACTGGGATGCCGGTCAGTCCTTCGGCCTCGGACTCGTTGGGCGTGACGTAGTTGCAGAGCGTGTAGATGCGCTCCGGCAGGCTGGCTGCCGGCGCCGGATTGAGGATGGTCGTCACCCCTGCCCCGCGCGCGATCTCAAGTGCCTTCAATGCGGCATCGATCGGCTGCTCGAGTTGGGTGATGAAGACGCCGGCCGAGCGGATCAGGCCGGCATGCGCCTCGATATCGGCGGGCGAGATCAGCATCGCCGCGCCCGGGCTGACGATGATGGCGTTGTTGCCGCTGCCCTCTTCCACAAAAATGTAGGCCGCGCCCGTGTAGCTGTCCGGCGTTTCGATCGCGGCGCTTTTCACGCTCGCCGCCTTCCAGGTCTGCCTGGCCATGTCGGCGAAGGCATCGACGCCGAGCCTCGTCAGGAAGGTGACGTCGGCGCCGAGCTTGCCGGCTGCCACAGCCTGGTTCGAGCCCTTGCCGCCCGGCCCGAGCTTGAACGAATTGCCGAGGATGGTCTCGCCCATGCGCGGCTGGCGATCGGCGCGGTAGGCGGTGTCGGCGACGAAGACACCCAGGATGACGACGGGCTTGCCGGCGGCCATCTCCTTACTCCGCGTCCGGCGGAATGACGCCCTTCCGGAAGGCGAAGCAGCCATAGAAGCGGCGTTCGCCTGTCTGGATGACGCAGTAGGCCTTCTTGGCGCGCTCGTAGAAGGCGTAGCGCTCGATCGAGATCATCGGCCAGGCCTTGCCCTCGGCCGCATCGATTTCCTTCTGCACCTCCTTCTGCACCGGCGGGATCTCGTTCGGCTTGCCGACGATCTCCATGCGGGCGGCCGCGTCGTTGACGAAGCTGTCCAGCGGATAGAGCGACAGCACCGCCTTCGCCACCTCGGCCGCCGGCGCATCGATGCGCAGCAGCTTGCCGAGCACGGTCTGCTTGGCAACCGAGTCGGATGGGAAATTGGTGTCGGCGATGATCAGGTCGTCGCCGTGGCCCATCGCCCGCAGCGCCTGGAGCACGTCGGCATTGAGCAGCGGATTGATCCCTTTGAGCATGGTTTCCTCTTGGAAGTCTGTTTTGCGGTCAGAGACGCTTGCCGGTCCCTGCGTCGAAGAGATGGACGTGGTCGAGGCGCGGCCGGAGTTTCAGCGTATCGCCTGGCTTGAAGTCGTGACGCTCACGGAACAGCGCCACCATCTCGCCCTCGCCGAAGCGCACGAACACCAGCGTCTCCGAGCCTGTCGGCTCGACCACCGAAATCGTGGACGCGACGCCGTCGGGATGGATCTCCAGGTGCTCGGGGCGCACGCCGTAGACGATGGCCTGGCCGTCCGCCGCGGTGATATTGGTTGGCATCGGAAAGGCCGAGCCTGCAATGTCGACCACGGGCTTCTCACCCTTTTTCACCGTGCCCTTGAGCAGGTTCATGGCCGGCGAGCCGATGAAGCCGGCGACGAACAGATTGGCCGGCCGGTCGAACAGTTCCAGCGGCGCGCCGACCTGCTCGATGCGGCCGTCGCGCATCACCACGATCTTGTCGGCCATGGTCATGGCCTCGATCTGGTCGTGCGTGACGTAGATGGTTGTGGTCTTCAGCCGCTGATGCAGCTCCTTGATCTCGGTGCGCATCTGCACGCGCAGCTTGGCGTCGAGGTTCGAGAGCGGCTCATCGAACAGGAACACCCGCGGATTGCGCACGATGGCGCGACCCATGGCGACACGCTGGCGCTGGCCGCCGGAAAGCTGGCGTGGATAGCGCTTCAGATAGGGGGCAAGGTCGAGGATATCGGCCGCCCGCTTCACCCGCTCGGCGACCACGGCAGGATCGGTGCCGCGCAGCTTCAGCGCGAATGCCATGTTCTGCTCCACCGTCTTATGCGGATAGAGCGCGTAGTTCTGGAACACCATGGCGATGTCGCGCTTTGCCGGCGGCAGGTTGTTGACGACGCGGTCGCCGATCGAAATCGTTCCGCCCGAGACCGTTTCCAGCCCGGCCACCATCCTCAAGAGCGTGGACTTGCCGCATCCCGAAGGGCCGACCAGCACAACGAACTGGCCGTCGGCAATGTCGACGCTGACCTCATGCAGAACCTTGACGGTTCCGAATGCCTTGGCCACATTGGTGATAGCGACTTGAGCCATCGTCTCCCCTATCTTTTTCGGTGAAGCTAGCCATTGCCAACGGCAAGGGCAAGTCAGTATCTTATAGATAAAAAGCCATTCTTGTTGACAAGGTAATCGATTACGCGAATAGTGGCGAGTGCCAATCCGACAGCCGGTTCTTATCCCGGAAATCGGATCTCCTGGCGACGCAGGGTGGGGTCCCACGTCCACCTATGGTATAGGAGAACCACAGACGTTTCGACGTCCGAGAGATTGGCAATTCAATTCACGACTGAAGTTCTGGGAGGAACCTGAGATGAGAGTCGATCTTTACGAAAAACTGGTGCGCGCCGGGGCGACCCGCCGCGATTTGCTGAAGGGCGCGGCCAGCATGGCGGCGCTCGCTGCGGCGTCCGGCGCCGGGCTAGGCGCGCTGACGAGGCCGGCGGCAGCCGCCGACGACCTGCGCGCGAAACTCTTGCAGATTCCGGGCGTCGGCAAGGGTCAGCCGACCGATGCCGACTTCCAGAAGGTCGGCGAGCTTTGCCTGGAAGCGACCAAGGCTAACGTCAAGGAAGGCGAATTCGCCGGCGTCGAGCTCACCTTCATGGGCCTCAACAACCAAAACCTGCACAATGTGCTGTTCCGCGGCTTCCTGAAGCCGTGGGAGGCCTATACGGGCGCCAAGATCAACTGGATCGACCTGGCGCAGGCCGACTACAATCCGCGCCTGCAGCAGGCGATAGCCACAAATACGATCGATTTTGATATCGTTGAGATGGGTGCGCCCTTCGAAGGCGACGTCTGCGGCAAGGGCCTCACTTCCGAAATGCCGGACTGGGTCAAGAAGCAGATCGATATGGATGACCTGGTGGCTTACCTGAAGCCTCCGGTCGGCACCTGGAACGGCAAGCAGTATCGCGTGACCGTTGACGGCGACACGCACAACTTCAACTACCGCACCGACGTGTTCTCCGACTCCGATCTGGCGGCCGCCTGGAAGGCTGACAGCGGCGACAAGGCGGGCCTGACGGAATGGGGCGTGCCGAAAACCTGGCAGCAGGTGCAGGCGGTGACCAAATTCCTCAAGGGCAAGCAGATGAAAGGCCAGGACGTCTATGGCTATCTCGACGCGCCCAAGCCCTGGGGTGGTTTCGGCTTCTACTTCCTCGGCAGCCGCGCTAGCGCCTATGCCAAGCATCCCGACGACAAGGCCTGGCTGTTCGATCCGGATACGATGAAGCCACGCATCAACAATCCGGCGTGGGTGAGAGCGATCCAGGACGTGATCGACGCGCTGCCCTCCGAGCCGCAGGATCAAATCAACGCCGACCCGAACCAGACTGCGTTCAGTCAGTTCCTTGGCGGCACAGGTTCGATGGTGGCTTGGTGGGGCGACGTCGGCTCGAACGTCAAAACCAACGACTCCTCGGTGGTTGGCGATGTCACCGGCTTCTCGATCCTGCCCGGCTCGGACGACGTCTACAATTCCAAAACCGGCAAGTGGGACAAGCTCGCCAGCGGTCCGAACTATGCGCCGAACTGCGCCTATCTCGGCTGGGGCGTCTATGTCATGGCCCGCGTCGACAGCGACGAAAAGAAGAAGAAGGCGGCATGGTCCGCCGCCGCCCATCTCGGCGGCAAGGATCTGTCGCTCTGGTGCGCGGCGTATCCGTCCGGCTTCCAGCCATACCGGAACAGCCATTTCAACATTCCGGAATGGGTGGCGGCCGGCTATGACGAAGCGTTCATCAGTTCATATCTGAAGTCGGAGGGCGACTCTTACAACCATCCGAACGCCGCGATCGAGCCGCGCATCCCCGGCATCTTCCAGTATTACAGCGCCGCCGAGGACATCCTGGCCAACACCTTCGCCGGCAAGATGAAGGCGCAGGAAGGGGCCGACGCGATCGCCGCCGCCTGGGAGAAGCTGACTGACCAGATCGGCCGCGAGAACCAGATCAAGCTCTACAAAGCCTCGCTGGGCATGTAGGCTGTCTACGGAGAAGTCGCGGCCCGGCGACACCCTGTCGCCGGGCCGCATCTTTACCGGCAACGACCGGTCATTCTTGCAAACGAGGCGAGAGGCGTGGCTGACCAGATTTCGACCGCGAACGCGTGGCCGGCAAATTCCACATCGGCCGATCTGATCCCGCCCGGCCGCAAGCGCCTCGGCTGGGCCCTGCTGATCGCCGCGACGCTCGCGCTGCTGGCGACGATCGTGATGCAGATCCTTTACAAGACCGAGGTCGACACGATCGGCTTCTATACCTGGCGTCCCGTGGTCTATGCCTATGTGCTGTGGGGCGTGGCGCTTGGCGCCTGGCAGGTGCTGACGCGCGGCGAGGAGGGCCAGCGCGCGCTATTCCTGCTGCCCGCGCTGCTCTTCACCATCGCCATGGTGATCTTTCCGACCCTGTTCGGCTTCTACATCGCGCTGACCGACTGGAACCTCTCTTCCTTCTCGGGTCGGAAATTCAACGGGCTCGACAATTTCTGGCAGATGCTGGCCGACCCCTATTACCGCAACGCGTTGTTCAACATGGTGTTCTATGTGCTGGCGGTGCTGGTCGAATACACCATCGCCTTCGGCCTGGCACTGCTGCTCAACGCGCAGATCAAGGCGCGAAAATTCTTCCGTGTCGTCTTCCTGCTGCCGCTGATGCTGTCGCCGGTCGCTGTCTCCTGGATGGTCGGCAAATCACTGATGGAATACCGGTTCGGACCGGCAGCGACGCTGGCTCGCCATCTCGGCTGGGACAATCCCGCTTTCTTCTCCGATCCGATCATCGCGCGTATCTCGATCATGGTGCTCGACGCCTGGACGTTCATTCCGTTCATGATGATCATGCTGCTCGCCGGTCTGCAGGCAATGTCGCGCGAGGTGCTCGAAGCGGCACGCGTCGACGGCGCGACCACTTGGCAGACATTCTGGCAAGTCACCTTCCCGCTGATGCTGCCGGTGTCGCTGACGGCGGTGATCCTGCGCATCATCTTCAAGCTCAAGCTTGCCGACATCATTATCACGGTGACGTCCGGAGGACCCGGCGGTGCCACGGATTCGGTGTCGAGCTTCATCTATCGCGAGTATCGCGACCGCTCGAATGTCGGCTACGGCACGATGCTCGCCATGGTCTACCTGATCATCATCATCGTGTTCGTCACCTGGCTGCTGAAGATT
The DNA here is from genome assembly GCF_058312955.1 of Mesorhizobium sp. LEGMi-168a. Classification (NCBI taxonomy): domain Bacteria; kingdom Pseudomonadati; phylum Pseudomonadota; class Alphaproteobacteria; order Hyphomicrobiales; family Phyllobacteriaceae; genus Mesorhizobium; species Mesorhizobium sp. LEGMi-168a. The sequence goes on along the minus strand of NZ_JBZEGV010000007.1, from coordinate 165,806 downwards.
GCCAGCCGCTTCGTGCGCAACGTCAACTGAGCGGCATCATGAGCGTCCAGACCACCGACTACACCGTTTCCGAGATCCGCTCGCCGGCGGCCTTCGTCACCAGCCGCGTCTTCATCTATGGCGCGCTGGTGTTCTGGTCCTTCGTCTGCCTGTTCCCGATCTACTGGACGATAACCACCTCGTTCAAGTCGGCGGTCGACGTCACGCAAGGCCACCTCATCCCCTTCGTCGACTTTCTGCCTGACTGGAAGGGCTGGCGCTCGCTCGGCCTGTCGCCGGATTCGATCTTCCAGACGTCGACCGTGCGCGACGAGTTCCTCAAGCGCTTCATGAACTCGGTCATCACCTCGGTCGGCGCCTCGAGCCTCGCCATCGTCATCGGCAGCCTCGCCGCCTACGGCCTCACGCGCTATCGCTATCACTTCGCCTGGTTCAAGAATGAGGACATCTCCTTCTTCTTCCTGTCGCAGCTCATCCTGCCGCCGGTCGTGCTGGCGCTGCCCTTCCTGGTGCTCTACCGGGAAGTGGCGCTGCTCGACACGCGCATCGGGCTTGTGCTCCTCTACACGCTGATGGTGCTGCCGATCGTCATCTGGATCATGCGCGACCAGTTCAATTCTATTCCCGTCGAGCTCGAGGAGGCGGCGCTGGTCGATGGCCTGTCGATCTGGGGCGCCTTCTTCCGCATCGTCATGCCGATCGCGCTTCCCGGCATGGTCGCCGCCTTCATCCTGGCGATGGTGCTCTGCTGGAACGAGTATTTCTTCGCCGCCTTGCTCACCTCGACCGATGCCAAGACGATCCCCGTCATGGTGGCGAGCCAGACCGGCTCGCAGGGCATCAACTGGTGGTCGATGGCAGCCCTTGCCACGGCCGCGATCGCGCCGCTGGCGATCATCGGCGTCCTGCTCGAACGCTACCTGATCATGGGCATGACGGCCGGCTCGGTGAAGTAGGCTTGGCGGTACTGACCAGCGCCCTGATCGGAGTACAGCGCCCGGCAGTGCCGGGCGCATACCCTAAGTTTGTGCTTACATCGCTTCTGACGGCGCGAAGAAGCAGTTTTCGTGCTCCTCAGTCGGATGCAAGCAGATGTGAAACTTGTCGTCGCCGGACGGAATGACAACGTCATAAGGGACAAAATAGCGGTCTTGGTGAGTGACTTTACGGTGATCGCCCGGCCGCAAGATGATCACATAGCCGTCACGCTGCGGTGTAACCGTCACGCTCGGAATGCTGCTGCATTCGCCCGAGATTGCGTCTCCGTGGCAGCAGGCCGGCGGATAGGTCCACCCGCTAGTAGCGCTGTGCGCGAAAGCCGAGAGATCCTCAAGCCCTGCAGCCGCGATGATTGCGCCTGCCAAGCACGCCATGCGTCGCTTTCCGACTGTGTGCACAGAATGGCTCCACGGTCCGACGACATTGTAGCAATATTATATTACAAATTGCTAATATAGCAACCAAAAGCTCCCGATTGCCTTGTTCGAAAGCGCATCGGCTAGGTCCGAAGCGTCGCGCGCAAATGCTCGAGGATCATCGCGACGCCCTTTTGCCCGAGCTCGGCCGACGCCTCCGGCGCGCTTTTCGTGTACCAGCCGGTATTGTCCGCGAAATGACCGGCATCCACTGCTTCGGGGCATAGTGCCAGCATCAGCGATGTCTCGCCGATGCCGGCATGGTCGAATGGGTATTGGCCGTTCATCGCGTCCGGCATCAGCGGATGCACCTGCACCCAGTTGAAGACGTTCTCGCCCTGGGCATGGCCGGCATAGTAGTCGGCCATCTTGTCGGAGCCCCACCAGCCCTCGCCGCGCTCCTTTTCCAGGAAGCGGAAGATCGCCTGCCGCCCGGCGGTCTTGAAGGCGAGATCGGTCGGCATGCCGGCAACGAAATTCTCGGTCTGGTGATGGATGATGGCGTGGATGTTGCGGAAGCCGATGCGCAGCAAGCCGTAGAAAAGCTCCTCGGCGAAAGGCGCCAGCACCGGACCGCCGACCTGCACCGAGCCGCTGCTTTCCGGCGGCGCCACGGCATAGCTCGCCGCGCCATAGTAGAACGGCGGCAGGATGACGATGTCCCTCTCCTTCTCGAAGAGTTCCAGCGTCTTGACGACGGCGAGCGTATCCATGCCGACCGCCATGTGCTCGCCATGGTATTCGAGCACGCCGAGCGGCAACACGACCGGCCAGTTCTCCTTGATCGCCTCGCGGATCTGGTGCGGCAACATCAGCTCGTAGCGCATCACCCTACTCCATGTTGGTGTGCCGGGCGCGCATCGCCTCCGGCGTCGCGCCGGTCAGCGCCTTGAGCTTCAGCACCATCACTTCGAACAGCAGGAACAGCACCCCCTCGAACAGCGAGCCCATCGGCAGCACCGAGGTTCTGACAGAGCCCTGGTCGCTGGCCATGGTTTGGGCCGAAATAAGCAGCGTGAAGTCGGCAAGCTTGGCCGCGCTGCTTGCCGGCTGGGCGGTCAGCAGCAGCACTTTGGCGCCGGCGTCGCGCGCGACACGCATCAGGGTCAAAACCGTCGTGGTCTCGCCCGGTCCGGAACTCGCGAGGAAGATGTCCCCTTTCCCCAGCGCCGGCGTGGTCATGTCGCCGACGACAGCGACAGGCAGGCCGAGATGGAAGAGCCGCATGGCGAAGCCTTTGACTTGCAGCGCTTCGCGGCCGCAGCCGTAGACGACGATCCTGCCGGCGCTTGCAAGCATTTCGCAGGCGGTGTCGACCCGGCCGTCATCGATGCGCCCCACCACGGCGCCAAGCTCGTCCAGCGCGGTCTCGAACATCTCCGATCCGGCTTGCGTCATGGCAATTCGTCCCATCTGCCGAAGGTTGGAAACACTTGATTTTGTTCATGCTATCACCGCGAAAATTCGCGTCCAAGGAGCCTCGCCGCTTTTGCTGTACCACCGGCGTGATAGTGTCATTTCAGACAAATCAATCCGGGACATTCGAGGATATGAAGACACGGCATTTCGACCGCATCGGCAATGGCGGCATCACCTTCACAGAGCTCGGCTTCGGCACCGCGCCGCTCGGCAATCTCTACCGCGCCGTCTCCGACGAGGATGCCAATGCCACGCTGGAGGCGGCATGGGAGACCGGCTGCCGCTACTTCGACACCGCTCCTCTCTATGGCCTCGGCCTGTCGGAAACCCGGCTCAACCCTTTTCTGCGCGGCAAGAAGCGGGACGACTACGTGCTGTCGAGCAAGGTCGGCCGCCTCATGCGCGTCTGCCCGCCCGACCAGCGCACCGGCATCGGCAAGTTCTTCGAGACGCCCTCGCGCAAGGAAGTCTACGACTACAGCTATGACGGCGTGATGCGTTCCTTCGAGGCCTCGCTGGAGCGTCTCGGCGTCGACCGCATCGACATCCTCTATGTGCACGATGTCGACATCTTCACCCATGGCAGCAAGGAGGCGTCCGACCGGCGCATCGAGGAATTCATGTCCTCTGGCTATTACGGGCTGCTTTCGCTGCGCGACCAGGGCGTGATCAAGGCCTTCGGCGGCGGCATCAACGAATGGCAGGTCTGCCAGACGCTCGCCGAGCGTGGCGATTTCGACCTCTTCCTGCTCGCCGGCCGCTATACGCTGCTCGAGCAGGAAGCGCTGGGCTCCTTCCTGCCGCTCTGTGAAAAGCGCGGCATCGGCATCGTTCTCGGCGGCCCTTACAATTCCGGCATCCTGGCGACAGGGCCGAAGCCTGGCGCTTTCTATAACTACACCGAGGCGCCAAAGGACGTGCTGGAGCGCGTGGCGCGCATCGAAGCGGTCTGCAAGCGCCATAGCGTGCGGCTGATCGAGGCGGCACTCCAGTTCCCGCTGCAGCATCCTTCCGTGATGTCGGTGATCCCCGGCGGCCAGCGCCCGGCCGAGGTCGAAAGCAACCGCGCGCTGCTCGACGTCAAGATCCCGGCGGCCCTGTGGGCGGATCTGAAGCAGGAAGGCCTGATGCGCGCCGACGCGCCGACCGCCTGAATACGCATGCAGCCGCAGGGCACAAAAAAGAAGAGCCGGGGCAAGCCCGGCTCTTCTGAGCTTAAAAGAAAAAGGTCTTAGTTGACCGCGTCCTTGAGGCCCTTGCCAGCCGAGAACTTCGGCACGGTGCGCGCCGGAATCTTCACTTCCGCGCCGGTCTGCGGGTTGCGGCCGGTCGAAGCAGCGCGTTTTGACACGGTGAAATTTCCGAAGCCGACAAGCCGGACATCGCCGCCCTTCTTCAGTTCGCCAGTGATCACGGAGAACACCGCATCGACGGCGGACTGCGCATCAGCCTTCGAAATGCTTGCGGAGTCGGCGACAGCGGACACCAGTTCGTTCTTGTTCATCAAAATTCCCTTCCATGAGAAAACCGGAACTACGACTCATCCGGCAGGAAACGGACTTTAGAAAGAAGCGTTGAGGAACCCAAGCCGAAAACCGCAGAATTCCGGGCTTTTTTGCACTTTTTCGGAGATTTTTCACATGAAAAAGCCGGGCTGGAAGCCCGGCTCTCTCTTTGTGCGCTGCAACGTTAGAACATTCTAATGAGCTAGCGATTTCCCGGCATCGTCGCCGGCATCCACCCCGGTCGGCGGAACCACCGGCTCGACCCACTCGATCGGCTCCGGCATCCTGACCAGCGCGTGCCTCAGCACCTCGCCGACCCGCGACACCGGAACGATCTCCATGCCGTTCTTCACATTGTCCGGAATCTCCGCCAGATCCTTGACGTTTTCTTCCGGGATCAGCACCTTCTTGATGCCGCCGCGCAGTGCGGCAAGCAGCTTCTCCTTCAGACCACCGATCGGCAAGATGCGGCCGCGCAGCGTTATCTCGCCGGTCATCGCCACATCAGCCCGGACCGGAATGCCCGTCAGGACCGAGACGATGGCCGTGGCCATGGCAGCACCTGCAGACGGGCCATCCTTCGGCGTGGCGCCTTCCGGCAAGTGCACGTGGATGTCGCGCTTGTCGAACAGCGGCGGCTCGACGCCGAAATCGATGGCCCGCGAGCGGACATAAGAAGCCGCCGCCGAGATCGATTCCTTCATCACGTCGCGCAGGTTGCCGGTCACCGTCATGCGGCCCTTGCCGGGCATCATGACGCCTTCGACCGTCAGCAGCTCGCCGCCGACTTCCGTCCAGGCGAGACCAGTGACGACGCCGACCTGATCGTCGGCCTCGACCTGACCGAAGCGGAAGCGCGGAACGCCGAGATAATCGGCGAGGTTGTCCGCCGTGATCTTCACCGTCTTCTTCTTCGTCTTCAGGATCTCGGTCACCGCCTTGCGACCGAGCTTCATCAGCTCGCGTTCCAGGCTGCGCACGCCGGCTTCCCTTGTGTATGTCTGGATGATGCCGCGGATCGCGTCCTCGCCGACCGAGAATTCGTTCGGCTGCAAGGCGTGGTCGCGGATCACCTTGGGCATCAGGTGCCGCTTGGCGATCTCGATCTTCTCATCCTCGGTGTAGCCGGCGATACGGATGATCTCCATGCGGTCCATCAGGGGCGCAGGGATGTTCAGCGTGTTCGCCGTCGTCACGAACATCACGCTCGACAGGTCGTATTCGACCTCGAGGTAATGGTCCATGAACGTCGAGTTCTGCTCCGGATCGAGCACCTCGAGCAGGGCCGACGACGGGTCGCCGCGGAAGTCCTGGCCCATCTTGTCGATCTCGTCGAGCAGGAAGAGCGGATTGGACTTCTTGGCCTTCTTCATCGACTGGATGACCTTGCCAGGCATCGAGCCGATATAGGTCCGCCTGTGGCCACGGATCTCGGCCTCGTCGCGCACGCCGCCGAGCGCCATGCGGATGAACTCGCGACCGGTCGCCTTGGCGATCGACTTGCCGAGCGAGGTCTTGCCGACGCCGGGCGGGCCGACGAGGCACAGGATCGGCCCCTTCAGCTTCTTCTGGCGGCTCTGCACGGCGAGATACTCGACGATGCGCTCCTTGACCTTGTCGAGGCCGAAATGATCGGCGTCGAGCACGTCCTGCGCGAAAGCGAGGTCCTGCTTGACCTTGGAGTTCTTGCCCCACGGGATCGACAGCAGCCAGTCGAGATAGTTGCGCACGACGGTGGATTCAGCCGACATCGGCGACATCGACCGCAGCTTCTTCAACTCGGCTTCCGCCTTCTCGCGGGCCTCCTTGGACAGCTTGGTCTTCTTGATGCGCGCCTCGATCTCGGCGGCCTCGTCGCGGCCGTCCTCGCCCTCGCCGAGCTCCTTCTGGATCGCCTTCATCTGCTCGTTGAGATAGTACTCGCGCTGCGTCTTCTCCATCTGGCGCTTGACTCTGCTGCGGATGCGCTTCTCCACCTGCAGCACGGAGATCTCGGCTTCCATGAAGCCCATCGCCTTCTCGAGACGCTCCTTGATGGAGAGCGTGGCAAGCATTTCCTGCTTCTCGGGGATCTTGATGGCGAGATGCGAGGCAACCGTGTCGGCGAGCTTGGAGTAGTCGTCGATCTGGCTGGCCGCGCCAACCACTTCGGGCGAGATCTTCTTGTTCAGCTTGACGTAGTTTTCGAAGTCGGTGACGACCGAGCGGGCAAGCGCCTCGATCTCGACCTCTTCCTCTTCCGGCTCGACCAGCGCGGTGGCGCGGGCCTCGTGGAAGTCGGCACGATCGGTGAACGAGACGATCTTGGCGCGCGAAGCGCCCTCGACCAGCACCTTCACGGTGCCATCGGGAAGCTTCAGGAGCTGCAGCACATTGGCGAGCGTGCCGATGTCGAAAATGGCATCGGGCTCAGGATCGTCGTCGGCTGCATTCATCTGGGTGGCAAGCAGGATCTGCTTTTCCTGACCCATCACTTCTTCCAGCGCCTTGATCGACTTCTCGCGCCCGACAAAGAGCGGGACGATCATGTGCGGGAACACGACGATATCGCGCAGTGGGAGAACTGCGAAAACGCCGTCGCCGGAAGCCTTGGATATCTTGGCCATTGTCCAACCTTTCATGTCGCGGACGCTAATTGAGCCAACCGCGAATCTCATATTAACGACCGAGTGTCGTTCCGCCTACCACCGTTTGTGACGGGAGTTTTACAGCACAGAATTCGGCGCTTCGGCCTTCTGTTGTTAGGTGGATGCGGGCGGAGCAAAGATCAAGGGTTAACATGGTCCGCTCATCCACTCCGTCACCTGCCAATACCCCCTTCACAGCAAAACGGCGCCACACGGGCGCCGTTCCATGAAAAATTGCAGGGTCAGCTGCCATGTCAGGCGCTGACGTTGCCCTTCTTTTCCTTCTGCTCGGAATAGATGTAGAGCGGCCGGGCGTTGCCCGAGACCACCTCTTCCGAGATCACCACTTCGCGCACGCCTTCCAACGCCGGCAGCTCGAACATCGTGTCGAGCAGGATCGCTTCCATGATGGAACGCAGGCCGCGCGCGCCGGTCTTGCGCTCGATGGCGCGCTTGGCGATCGCAGACAGCGCGTTCTCGTGGAAGGTCAGGTCGACATTTTCCATCTCGAACAGCCGCTGGTACTGCTTGACCAGCGCGTTCTTCGGCTCGGTCAGGATCTGGATCAGCGCCGGCTCGTCGAGATCCTCGAGCGTTGCCAGGACCGGCAGACGGCCAACGAATTCCGGGATCAGGCCGAATTTCAACAGATCCTCCGGCTCGACCTGGCGGAACAGATCGCCGGTGCGGCGATCCTCGGGTGAGGCCACGGTGGCGCCGAAGCCGATCGAGGTCTTGCGGCCGCGGTCGGAGATGATCTTGTCGAGCCCGGCGAAGGCGCCGCCGCAGATGAACAGGATGTTGGCGGTGTCGACCTGCAGGAACTCTTGCTGCGGGTGCTTGCGGCCGCCCTGCGGCGGCACGGAGGCGACCGTGCCTTCCATGATCTTCAAGAGCGCCTGCTGCACGCCCTCGCCCGACACGTCGCGGGTGATCGAGGGGTTGTCCGACTTGCGCGAGATCTTGTCGATCTCGTCGATATAGACGATGCCGCGCTGGGCGCGCTCGACATTGTAGTCGGCCGACTGCAACAGCTTCAGGATGATGTTCTCGACGTCCTCGCCGACATAACCGGCCTCGGTCAGCGTGGTGGCGTCGGCCATGGTGAAGGGCACGTCGATGATGCGGGCCAGCGTCTGCGCCAGCAGCGTCTTGCCGCAGCCGGTCGGGCCGATCAGCAGGATGTTCGACTTCGCCAGCTCGACGTCGTTGTTCTTGCCGGCATGCGCAAGGCGCTTGTAGTGGTTATGGACGGCCACCGACAGCACCCGCTTGGCGTAGGGCTGACCGATGACATAGTCGTCGAGGACCTTGAGGATCTCCTGCGGGGTCGGCACGCCCTCGCGCGACTTCACCATCGAGGTCTTGTTCTCCTCGCGGATGATGTCCATGCAGAGCTCGACGCATTCGTCGCAGATGAAAACCGTCGGACCGGCGATCAGCTTGCGCACTTCGTGCTGGCTTTTGCCGCAAAACGAGCAATAAAGCGTGTTCTTTGAATCACCGCCGTTGTTGCTGACCTTGCTCATTTTTCTGTCCTTTCACCGCCTGCCTGCCGATGGTCTGGCTGCATGGGCGTCTCACCAATCTATCGCGGGAATCCGCCACCGCCAGTGTTCCGGCTCACACAGCGCATTCCGTACGAAACCCAAATCAGAAAACGCGACAATGATTCGCAGCAACCCCATGCAAAGCTAAGCCGTCGAAAATCAACATAGCCTTAACGTAGGCAATCCCGACCTTTGAGGGAACAGGCAATTGTGGCCGAAATGCCGCAAGCCGCGCCAAAAGCGCGTTATCCCGCCATTCAGCTGCCAATCAGGGCCTACGCGACGGCGGTTTCGCCCAGCTCTCGCGTCGTGATGACCTTGTCGATCAGACCAAAGTCCTTGGCCTCGTCGGCGCTCATGAAATGGTCGCGGTCGAGCGTCCGTTCGATCTCGTCATAGCTTTTGCCGGTGTGCTTGACATAGACCTCGTTCAAGCGGCGCTTCAGCTTGATGATGTCCTGCGCATGACGTTCGATGTCCGACGCCTGACCCTGGAAGCCGCCGGACGGCTGATGGACCATGATGCGGGCATTCGGCGTGGCAAAGCGCATGTCCTTGTGGCCGGCGCAAAGCAGCAGCGAGCCCATCGAGGCGGCCTGGCCGATGCAAAGCGTCGACACCGCAGGCTTGATGAACTGCATGGTGTCGTAGATCGCCATGCCCGAAGTGACAACGCCGCCCGGCGAGTTGATGTAGAGGTTGATTTCCTTCTTGGGGTTCTCCGCCTCGAGGAACAAAAGCTGTGCACAAACCAGCGTCGCCATGCCGTCTTCGACCGGGCCGGTGATGAAGATGATGCGTTCCTTCAACAGGCGGGAGAAAATGTCGTAGGCGCGCTCGCCGCGATTGGTCTGTTCGACCACCATCGGAACGAGGTTCATGTAGGTTTCGACGGGGTTCTTCATGGACTACCCTTATTGGATGGATTCCGGCGCCGTGAAATTATGAGCAATCGGGCGGAATCGGCTCTGGATCGTTAAACCCTAAATAGGATGCCGGCTCACCCTAGCGCAAGGCCGCCCCTCCTAGCCATCTGGTTAAGTCGAATCAAGCGCCTCGGCCCAAGGAATGCCGGCGGTTGCGCCTGAAAAATATCCGGGATCGGAGAGCGATCCGCCAAGGTAGCAGTTTCTTAACCGCACCGCTTAACGACAAGCCCCGAAATCCCTGTCCGGCAGCGGACCTTCCGATACACTCCTGCGTTGAACCGGCGTCCTTTTTCAACGGGGGAATGTCATGTTTCGCCAGAGTTCCTTTCGCAAGGGTTCCGCATCGCTCGCCACAGCCAGCCTCGCAATGCTTGCCACTGTGTCGCAAACCGCCGCCGGCGGCCGTGCGCTCGAATGCTACGAGCCGGTGCGCAGGCCGGCGCTCTACGATACCGTTTATGAAGACGTGATGGTGAGCCCCGGCGGCCAGCTCGTCGACTACGACCCGCCAATCTACGGCACGAGCGAAGGCCTGGAGCAGATCGCGCCGCCTCGCGTCACCTATGAGGTCGTGCCCGCCGTCACACGCACCGTCTACCATACGGTCAAGGTTGACGACGGTGGTTATGCCTGGGAGTGGCGCGTCATCCATGGCCGCAAGGTGCTGTGCAAGGTGTGGCGCAAGGCCCGCTACGCGCGGGTCGCCGAAACCGTGGTCGTCGAGCCGGAACGTGTCCGGCGCGTCGTCCTTCCAGCCGAATATGAAGGCGTTGCCCGCGAGGTGCTGGTGCGGCCCGAGCAGCAGCGCATCACCGAAATCCCGCCTTCGTACAGGACTATGGCGCGCCGCGTGGTGGTGCGGGAAGGCTCGACCAACTGGCGGCGGGTGCATATTCCGCGGCATTGCCGGGACTAGGATCGACCGGAATTGTTGCATCCGTGGACCGGAAGCCGATCTTTCGGCATTTCGCCTGGCTTGCCCTGTGGTAGCTTCTACATCTAACTGCCAGGAATCCGAGGAATGCGGCCTTCAGACATCCCCGTTGTCGGCATGCTGCTGGCCGGCGACCGGTCGTATCCGAGCTTCGGCACTTTCTGCGCCGGGATCAGGGAACTGGGCTACCGGGACGGTGAAAACATCCAGATCGAGCCTCGCTTCGCCGACGGGCATCTCGATCGCCTTCCAAGCCTTGCAGCGGAGCTTGTTCACCGGCGAGCCAAGATCATCGTGGCCATTGGGGCAGTGAGCTACTGGGCTGCTCGCGAAGTGGCGCCCGATTTGCCGATCGTCTTTGCCATCGTGCTCGATCCAGTATCGGCGAAAATCATCCAGAGTGCCGAGTGGCCCGGTGGCCACACAACGGGATGTACGAACTTCGACCCCGGCCAGATCGGCGAGCAAGTGCGGATGTTGAAGCAGGTGGTGCCGAGCCTGAGATGCTTGGCGGTTTTGGGCGACGCTGGGGTTCCGGACATCCTGCCGAGGCTTTCGAAGGCGGCCGCCAAAAAGCAAGGCCTCGACATCTGCGTTCACCTGCTTGGCCGCGAGGAAGACCTGGAGGCGGCCTTCGCTGCATTCGCCGCCGCCGAGGCGGGTGGTCTTCTGTGCCTGGAGGTGCCGCGAACCACGACATACGGAGCCAAGATCGTCGAGATGGCGAACGCCGCTCGGCTGCCGGCTATCTTCGGCAGGGATCATGCAAGATACGGTCCGCTGATGGCCTACGGCACGAGCCTTGCCTTTGCCGCGCGCCGAATGGCCAGCCAGGTCGATATCATCCTCAAGGGAGCCGACGCCGGCGCGCTGCCAGTCGAATATGTCCGCCGGCCCGAGTTGATCGTGAACTTGAACGCCGCGCGGAAAATGGCAGTCACATTGCCCGACCGTCTCCTGAGGTCGGCCAGCGAGATCGTCGGATAGCTGCCGGGATGGGCGCGACACGGCTTAAGCCACCGCTCCGCTCGCGGCCTTCTTTGATTTGAGAACGCCGGGTTGGTCGCAGGAGGCTCGACCAACTGGTGGAGGGCACAAATCCGGCAGCACTGCCGGACTATAGGCGGCAGGTCGCTGGGAGCAGCTCAGGCCAGATCGATGTCGAGGATCGCCATCGAGAAATTGTAGTCGCCGTCGTCCTCGTCCTTGAAGACGATGCCGAGGAACTCGTCGCCGACATAGACCTCGGCCGAGTCCTCCTTGCGCGGGCGCGCCTTCACCTGCAGCTTGGGGTTCTGGAAGACGCGCTTGAAATAGGCGTCCAGCTTTCTGATCTCGTCGGGCTTCAAAGTCTTCTCCGAATGCGGCTGTTCGTTGGGACGCGCTTCTGACACGCCGACGATGGCGATGTAAAGGCAAGCCGGCAGCATAACACGGGACAACCGGCGCTTGAAACGGCAGCCGGAATCCGGCCGCCGTCAATGAGGGCCGAATTCAGATGTCGAAGCTGACGACGTGGTCCATCGTCTGCGAAGGCAGGAGCTGGTCCATCTGCCGCGAAGGCTGGTCGCAGCCGGTCTCGCCGACGACACGCGCCGGCACGCCGGCGACCGTCTTGTTGTGCGGCACGGGCGACAGCACGACCGAACCGGCCGCGATCTTCGAGCAGTGGCCGACCTCGATATTGCCGAGGATCTTGGCGCCGGCGCCGATCAGCACGCCGCGGCGGATCTTCGGATGGCGGTCGCCGCTGGCCTTGCCGGTGCCGCCCAGCGTCACGCCGTGCAGGATCGACACGTCGTCCTCGATCACGGCCGTCTGGCCGACGACCAGGCCGGTAGCGTGGTCGAGGAAGATGCCCTTGCCGATACGGGCGGCCGGATTGATGTCGGTCTGGAACACCGAGGACGAGCGGCTCTGCAGATAGAGCGCGAAGTCCCTGCGGCCCTGGTTCCACAACCAGTGCGCCAGCCGGTGCGTCTGGATGGCATGGAAACCCTTGAAATAGAGCACCGGCATGATGAAGCGGTCGCAGGCCGGGTCGCGATCGTAATAGGCCTGGATGTCGACGCGCACCGTGGCGCTCCAGTCGGGGTCGTCGGCTAGCATCGCCTTGAACGTCTGGCGGATGAGGTCGGAACCGATGTCCTGATGGTCGAGGCGCTCGGCCAGGCGGTAAATCACCGCCTCTTCCAGGCTCTCCTGGTTGAGGATGGTGGAATAGAGGAAGGCGGCGAGCAGAGGATCGCGGTTCACCGCTTCCATCGCCTCGTCGCGGATCGCGCGCCAAATCGGGTCGACCGGCTGCACCATGCTGGGGCGGGCTATCGTAACGCTGTTCATCGACGGTCTCCGGCCTGCTCATTCTCCGGCGGCACATATAGGCCAGATCATAGCACGGTTGAACTCAATTTTCCTTAGTGCTTTGTCAAATGGACTTGGTTCACGGAAATTCAAGCGGCCATGGAAAACGAACCCTTGATCGACGAAGCGCTCAAAACCGAGCTTTCCGCTCTCTATCACGCCGGGGATCGGCACTATCACAGCCTCGCCCATATCGAGGCCATGCTGGCGCTGGCCGGAGAATACCGGCGCCTGCTCCATGACCCGGATGCCGTCGAGGCGGCGATCTGGTTCCATGACGCCATCTATGACAGCCGCGCCAAGGACAACGAGGCGAAAAGCGCTGATCTGGCGAAGAAAAAGCTCGCCGGGCGCGCCAGTCCCGATCGCATCGCCCGCATCGCGGCGATGATCAATGCCACCGCCACGCACCAACTGCCGCCACTCAGCGATGAGAAAGCCGCCAATGACACAGCTCTCGTCCTCGACATGGACCTGGCGATCCTCGGCGCCGAGCCGGACGCCTTCGATGCCTATGAGAAGGCCGTCCGACGAGAATATGGCTGGGTCGAGGAGCCGATGTGGCGCGCCGGCCGCGCGGCGGTACTGAAGAGCTTTCTCGCACGTCAGCACATTTTCCACACCACAGAATTCCAGCAGCGCTTCGAGCCGAGGGCCAGGCTGAACTTGGAGCGCTCTCTCGCAGCGCTCGAAGCCGGATAGGCAGGGCCTTCAGAGCGGATTCTCGGCGTAGAACTCCAGCACCCGCTGCTTGAAGCTCTTGTCGCCGACGGCGAGCATGTGGTCGCGGCTCTCGATGTGAAAGGCTTTGGCGTTGGGCATCAGGGCGGCCAGTTCGTCGGGCGAGCCGGCGATGTCGTCCCTGGTCCCGACGGCAATCAAGGTCGGCTGGGCAATGCGCGCGACGTCGTCCTCGCTCATCGACGCGCGCGAGCCGACGATGCAGACGGCGAGCGCCCGGCGGTCGCTGCGCGTCTGGTCGGCGAAGGCGCGGAACGAGCGGCCGCGCGCATGGCTGATCGTACCGGGATCCTCGGCCAGAAGCGCATCGGCGATCGGGTCCCAATCGCCGACGCCGTCGACAAGGCCGATGCCGAGGCCGCCGAACACCAGCGTCGCCACCTTGTCCGGATTGGACAACGCCATGAATGCGGATACCCGCGCGCCCATCGAATAGCCCATGACATGGGCGCGTTCGATGCCGAGATGGTCGAGCAGCACGGCCGCGTCCGAGGCCATCTTGGCTGGCGTGTAGTCGGCCTCGTCGTAGCTTTTCGAAGAGGAGCCGTGGCCGCGATTGTCGAAGGCGATGGCGCGGTACCCGGCGTCGTTCAGCGTCTTGAACCAGCCGGGCGAGACCCAATTGACGTAATGGCTCGAGGCGAAGCCGTGGATCATCAGCACCGGGTTGTCCTCTCCGGACGCGGGCTGGCGATCGAGATAGGCAAGTTCGAAGCCATCGTGGGAAAAATATTGCATCGATGCTGCCGCGGTCAGTTGGAACCGGCGCCCGAGGCTTGGGCGATCGCCGGGTGGCGCAAGAGGTCACCGTCCTTGAGACCGTCCTTCGCGGCCGTTCCCGCCTTCAGCTCGAGCACGAAGCTCACCGGCTGTCCGGGCGAGATGATCGCCTCCGATTCTGGTTCGCCGCGCTTGATGGCCTTGATCCTGCCGTCCTGGCCGATGAAGACCAGGTCGAGCGGCATCGGCGTGTTCTTCATCCAGAAATTCACCTCGCCGGGCCGCTCGAACACGAACAGCATGCCGTGATCGTCGGCCATGTCCTTGCGGAACATCAGCCCGGCCTCACGCTCGTCCGAAGTGTCGGCGATCTCGATCGAGAAGGATTGCTTGCCGGAGCCGGTCACCGCGACCAGCGGCGTCGGATCGACCGGCAGCATCATGGCCTGGCCGTCCGCCGAGCTCGGTTTCGAGGTGCCGAGATACGAAGCCAAAACGATAGCGACGCAAAGCGCGCCTGCAGTCAGCCAGTTGCGATGAGCCATATGATACCTCGTCCAGGCCCTCGTCCTAGACCATGATCCAGACAAGTGGAACCGGTTTTCGGACAAGATTGGGCCTCACGGGAGACAAGGCCTTCCAGACACGTCTGGAAGGTCCTAGTGCGAGACCGGCAAGGTGCCCATATCGGGGTGAATTTCTGCGGCCATAAGGCCTTTGTCACCGCGCCCGAAGCGGACCAGAACGACCTGGCCGGGCCTCAGCTCGGTGATGCCATAGCGGCGTAGCGTCTCCATGTGGACGAAAATGTCCTCGGTGCCCTCGCCCCGGGTCAGGAAGCCGAAGCCCTTGGTGCGGTTGAACCACTTCACCAACGCCCGCTCGAGCCCGCTCTCCGCCGTCACCGTGACATGCGTACGTTGCTCCTGCTCCGCCGGATGAACCGCGGTCGAGGCATCCATCGAAAGGACACGGAAAGCCTGCAGGCCGCGATCGCCCTGCTTGACGAGGCAGACGACGCGGGCGCCTTCCAGCGCGGTCTGAAAGCCATCCCTTCGAAGACAAGTCACATGGAGGAGAATATCACCCGAGACGCCGTCGTCCGGAAGAATGAAGCCGTAGCCCTTGGCCACGTCGAACCATTTGATAGCGCCGGCGATTTCGACAAACTCGGCGGTCTCGCCGCCACTGTCTCGCGTCAAGGCGTCGTCAAGGCTTCCGTCCCGCCTCAAGAAAGAGGCTTTTTCCCCCATAAGAATGCCCCCTTTTCGAACTGCAACCAGAACTGATTCTTGCCAAGAGATTAACACCGCGGCTTCCCGGGTGTGCAAGACCTGACGTGCCTTTTTTCACTGTTGAACACCGGAAAGCCTTAATTGTTGTTTGCCGGCGCTGCTTGACGCGCAATCGCGCGGCCCGAAATCGCCTGCTTCGCCCGTTTTGTCAGACGATTGCCCTTTGGCGGAGCGGCTCCTATGGTGCGCCGCAACGCAATGCATCGAGGAAACCGATATGCGCTATCTCCACACCATGGTCCGCATCGCCGACATCGATCGATCGCTCGATTTCTACTGCAACAAGCTCGGCCTCAAGGAAGTGCGTCGCTACGAGAACGAACAGGGGCGCTATACGCTGATCTTCCTCGCCGCGTCCGAGGACGAGCAGAGCGGCATTTCCGAGAAGGCGCCGCTGGTCGAATTGACCTACAATTGGGATCCGGAGGAGTATAAGGGCGGCCGCAATTTCGGTCACCTCGCCTATGAGGTCGACGACATCTACGCCACCTGCCAGAAGCTGATGGACAACGGCGTGACCATCAACCGGCCGCCGCGCGACGGCAACATGGCCTTCATTCGCTCGCCGGACGGCATCTCGATCGAGCTCTTGCAGAAAGGCCGGGCAAAGGCCAAGGCCGAGCCGTGGGCCTCGATGCAGAACACGGGAAGCTGGTAGGCCGCTCGCTACAATTTGACCGGCAATCTTATGGCGTTTGGCAGGAGGCTGCCTATCTATCTGGTTATGGCGCCAGCCTGGAGGGGCTGGTGTTTTTCTTGATCCGCCAGGAGAATTTCATGCCGACCAGCCGCGCCGACGTCGCCACCGAACACGCCAGCCGCTATCTGCAGCAGCTCTGCAAGCACTGGGCGCACAAGTTCCCGGTCGAGTTCGATCCGCATCACGGCGCCATTCAGCTCTCGCTCGGCCGCACCGTCATGGATGCCGACGACAAGGCCCTCCACATCGCGGTTGCCGCTGATGACGCTGCCGCGCTCGAGCGGCTGGAAATGGTCGTCGCCGACCACATCAAGCGCTTCGCCTTCCGCGAAGAGCTGACCTTCGACTGGCAGAAGGCCGCCTGAGCCGATTGGTGTCAGGCGCCGGCCTTGCCCGCCATTTCGAGCAAGGCAAGCACGCTGCGCCAATTGCGCGCCGTGCCCGGCACCTTGAGCGTGCGCGGGATGAGGTTGGCGAACACCGACTTGCCGAGTCCGTCAGGCGCATGCAGGTAAAGCACGTCGCCCTTGATCTCGAAGCTCTCCGGGCCGATACACTTTTCCGAGAGCCGCCTCGCCTCCTCCGCGGTCGGCTCGCGTTCCAGCGCGTAGGCATGCAGCTTGGTCGGCTCGCCGGCAACCTCGGGATAGGGATTGTCCTTCACTAGCCGCTCGAACCAGCCGGCGTCGCGCACCATGATGCGCGAATTAAAACCCCACTTCTTCTCGAAGGCCGCTTCAAGCTGCTTCGTCAGCGAGGCCGCATCGCCCTTCTTTGCGCGAAACACCACGTTGCCGCTTTGCACATAGGTCGCGATATCGGTGAACCCTGACCCCTCGAAGAACGACCTCAGCTCCGCCATCTTGACGATGCGGTTGCCGCCGACATTGATGCCGGAAAACAGCGCGACGAAGACCGTCCCTTTTTCGCTCCTTTTTGGCCCGCTCATATGATGAACCCTGCCAGCGTCTCGTTGTCGGTGATATCCTGATATTGCACGCCTTCGGCGTCGAAATTGGCTTTCAGCAGATCGAAATTGCGCCGGTCCTTGGTTTCGATGCCGATCAGCACCGAGCCGAAATTGCGCGCCGACTTCTTCAGATACTCGAAGCGGGCGATGTCGTCGTCCGGACCAAGCATTTCGAGGAAATCGCGCAGCGCGCCGGGCCGCTGTGGGAAGCGGATGATGAAATACTTCTTCAGGCCCTCGAAGCGCAGCGCGCGCTCCTTGACGTCAGGCAGGCGCTCGAAATCGAAATTGCCGCCGGAGACGACGGCGACAATGGTCTTGCCCCTGATCTCCTTGCGCGAAAAATCCTTGAGCGCGTCGATCGCCAGCGCGCCGGCCGGCTCCAGCACCACGCCCTCGACATTGAGCATCTCGATCATCGTCGCGCAGAGCCGGTTCTCTGGAACGAGGCGCACGGCGTCGGCGGTGAACTCCTTGAGATGGCGCAGCGGCTCACGGCCGATCTCGGCAACCGCGGCGCCGTCGACGAAATTGTCGACCTTGGCGAGCTTGACCCGCTTGCCGCTGGCGAGACTCTCGCTGAGGCTCGGCGCGCCCGCCGGCTCGCAGAACACGAAGCGCGTGTCGCGGTGCTGGTCGGCGAAATAGTGCGTTACCCCGGCAGCCAGGCCGCCGCCGCCCACCGGCAGCATGACGATGTCGGGAATGCGCCCGCCTGGCATCTGGGCCGCGATCTCACAGGCGACCGTCGCCTGACCCTCGATAATGTCCTTGTGGTCGAAGGGCGGCACCATATGCGCGCCGGCGGTTTCGGTGAATTCGAAGGCGGCGCGATAGCAATCGTCGAAGAAGTCGCCGACCAGTCTGATCTCGACGAAATCGCCGCCGAACAGCCGCGTCTTGTCGATCTTCTGCTGCGGCGTCGTCACCGGCATGAACACGACGCCCTTTTTGCCGAAATGGCGGCAAACGAAGGCGAAGCCTTGCGCGTGGTTGCCGGCCGAGGCGCAGACGAACAGCTCGGCATTGTTGCCGGCGGCAAGCGCCTTGCGGAAGAAATTGAAGGCGCCTCGGATCTTGTAGGAGCGGACCGGGGTCAGGTCCTCGCGCTTCAATAAAATGCGCGCGCCGGTCTTCTTCGACAGATAGTCGTTCTCCTGCAGCGGCGTTTCCGGAAAGATCCCGCGGATCGCCTCGGCGGCATTGGCGACGCGAGAAGAGAAGCTGTTCATGAGGCGACCGCCTGAAGATCACATGGTTCGAAACACCAGCCTATTGCACAATTCGATGTTTGCGGCCACCGATGCGGCGGCGCGACATATCCTGGCTTTCGGGCAACAGTGCCAAGGCCCTCGCCTGCCGCTGAGCAAATTTCCGCTGGACACGACTTACTTCCGCCGCACTTCGCCTGTCCGGGAGATTTCGCGGAGGTCGATGGCCAATTGCGGCCGGAGTGGATTTGTTCGACGTGCATGTGAAGACGCTTTTGATCATTGCCCTGGCTCTGTTGATGGCAGGTTGCGCGGGGCGGCAGACGGAGGAAATTCTGGGCAGCGTCGTCGTGCCGACGACGGCGACCGAGATCGCCGGCAACCACTCGATCTTCATCGCCACCACGCGCAAGCGCTCCGACGACCCGAACAAGGTTTTTGACGGCGAGCGCTCGGCGACGCTGAATTACGCCCGCGTCAACGTCACGGTGCCGCCGGTCCACCAGACCGGCCAGATCGAGCGGCGCTCGCGCGGCAAGTCGAACGACCCGACCAAATATTTCATGGCCTCCGAGGTTGTCGGCTACGACACGCAGCCCAAATTCGCGAGCGCCCTCAACGCCGATATCGACGCCCGTGGCGGCCGCGTCATGGTCTTCGTCCACGGTTACAACACCGGCTTCGACGACGCCGTCTACCGGCTGACCCAGATCGTTCACGATTCCGGCTATCCCGGCACGCCGGTGCTGTTCTCCTGGGCTTCGGGCGCCAAGACCACGGACTATGTCTATGACAAGGAAAGCGCTGCCGCCGCCCGCGACCAGCTCGAAGTGACACTGAGGATGCTCGCGCAGACCAGTGCGCGGCGCATCGACATCGTCGCGCATTCGATGGGGACCTGGGTGACGATGGAAACGCTGCGTCAGCTCGCCATCACCGGCGACCGAGACCTCGGCGGGAAGCTAGGCGACGTCGTTCTGGCCTCGCCGGACATCGATGTCGACGTCTTCAAGAGCCAGATGCGCCGCTACGGCAAGCCCGACAAGCCCTTCATCCTGCTTCTGTCGGACGACGACCGGGCGCTGAGGCTCTCCGGTCTGATTGCCGGTTCGCGGCCGCGCGTTGGCGACTATAGGGACGCGGCCGATCTCGCTTCCTACGGCGTCACAGTGGTCGACCTCTCCAAGGAGAAGGGCAGCGACAGCTTCAACCACACCAAATTCGCCGACAACCCGGCGCTGGTGAAGATGATCGGCCAGCGGCTGCGCGAGGACGACGGTTTTGCCAGCGACCGCGACGTCACCGACCGCATCAGCCAGCTCGGCACCCAGTAACCGTGTTGACGTGGTTGCTGCCCTGCATCGACTTTGAACTGGACCGGGCCGCCCTCAGGCTTTATCGAAGTAGCCAGAGAGGTTTGCCGCCCTTGGGGGACTCCGGGTGATCGTGCGTTCGAAGATCGTCCTTGGCCTTGCCTTTGCGCTCGCCCTGACGGGCTGCGCCGGCGGAAACACGCATGATCTTCTGAACAGGAAGACGGTTGCGGTACCGGCATCCGATATTGCGGCCACCCATGAAATCTTCGTCGCCACGACCCGCCAGCAGGCGACCAAGGACCCGCGGCAGGTTTTCGACGGCGACCGTTCGCTGATCGCCAGCTACGCCCGTGTCGATGTCACGGTTCCAAAAATCCATCAGGTCGGCGCGATCGAGCGTGCCAAGGGATCGGCTGACAGTAATCCGGCCAAGCAGTTCACCGCCACCGATGTCGTTCACTATGGAGACGCCTCGCAATTCGCCAAGGCGGTCGGCGCCGACATCTCCACGCGCGGCGACCGCGCGCTTGTGTTCGTGCACGGCTTCAACAACGGTTTCGATGACGGCGTCTACCGGCTGACGCAGATCGCGCATGACACGAATTACACCGGCACGCCGGTGCTGTTCTCGTGGGCGTCGAGCGGCAAGACGACCGGCTACATCTATGACAAGGACAGCTCCACCGCCGCGCGCGACGATCTCGAGGCGACGCTGAGGATGCTTGCCAAGTCGCGCGCCAAAAGCATCGACATCATCGCTCATTCGATGGGCACTTGGCTGACGATGGAAGCGCTGCGGCAGCTCGCCATCACCGGCGACCGCGATCTCAACGGCAAGCTCGGCTATGTCATTCTCGCCTCGCCCGACATCGACGTCGATGTGTTCAAGAAGCAGATGATCCGCTACGGCAAGCCCGACAAGCCGTTCGCCATCCTGCTCTCGGGTGACGACCGTGCGCTGAAGCTGTCCAGCTTCATCTCCGGCGACAAGCCACGCGTCGGCGACTACGGCAACGCGGCTGATCTCGCCAACTACGGCGTGACGGTCGTCGATCTGACCCAAGCCAAGGGCGGCGACCAGTTGAACCACGCCAAGTTCGCCGACAATCCGATCCTGGTGCAGTTGCTCGGCAATCGCCTGCGCACGCCCGCCGGCCTTGCCTCCGATGAGCCCGATCCGACGCAGCTCAACAATATCGGCCAGGGTCTCGGCAAAGCGGTCGGCTCCGTCGCCGAGGTGGTCATCACCACGCCGTTCAAGGTGCTGACCATCGCCACCGGAGGCTAAAGCGCGTCGCGTCGAACGGATTCAAGCGACGCGCTTTAAGCCTTTGTTTTTATGCATGTCGTTATCCCAAAACCGCTGCACACTTTGGGCGACATGCATTAGCCAGTGGGCGCTTCAAACAAATAGATCGACTTTCTGGAACGTCGTCACGTCGACCAGGCCGACATCGGAAATCCTGAGTTCCGGAATGACCACCAGCGCCAGCAGCGAATGCTGCATGTAGGCGTTGTTGAGCGAGCAGCCGACCTTGCGCATCGCCTCCGTCAATTGCTCGGCCTTGGCCGCGACGATCTCGGCGCGCTCGTCCGACATAAGCCCGGCGATCGGCATTTCGACCAGCGCCAGTTCCTTGCCCTTGGAGTAGAGCACGACGCCGCCCCCAACCTCGCCCAGCCGGTTGACGGCCAATGCCATGTCTTCCTTGTTGGTGCCGACGACAATGATGTGGTGCGCGTCATGCGCGACGCTCGAGGCCATCGCGCAATCTTCCATGTAGCCGAAGCCGGAGACGAAGGCGTTGGTGACGCCGCCGGTGCCCCTGTGGCGTTCCACCAGGGCGATTTGGCAGATGTCGTTGCGGCGGTCCATGGCGACCAGGCCGTCCTCGACCGGCAGATCGGCCTCGAGCGCCCGCGTCGGCGCCTGATTCTCGATCACGCCGATTACCCGCGCCCGCACCTCGTTGGCGCCCTGGGGCGCGGCGATGTCGAAATCCGCGGCCTTGAGCTTCTTGCCGAGCTTGACCGTGTTTTTCGCCGTTGGCGGATAGTCATAGGCCGGGATGTCGATTTCGAGCTTGCCGGCCTTCGCCAGCCTGACGCCGCGGCCATACACTTCATCGATGGTCATCTGAGTGAGATCGGAAACGATCAAAAGGTCGGCCAGTCGCCCTGGCGCGATCGAGCCGATCTCGCGCTCCAGCCTGAAATGCTGCGCGGTGTTGAGCGTCGCCATCTGGATCGCCGTCACCGGCTTGAGGCCCTGGCTGATGGCGTGCCGTACCACGCGGTCCATATGGCCTTCATGCACAAGCGTGCCGGAATGGCTGTCATCCGTGCACAGGATGAAGTTGCGCGGATCGATGCCGCCTTCGGTCACCGCCTTGATCTGCGCCGCGACGTCATACCAGGCGGAGCCCAGCCTGAGCATCGCCTTCATGCCCTGACGCACGCGGGCGATCGCATCCTCCGCGCGCGTGCCTTCATGGTCGTCCTCGGCGCCGCCTGCGACATAGCCGTGGAACGGCAAGCCGAGATCACGCGAGGCATAGTGGCCGCCGACCGTCTTGCCGGCCTTGACCGTCTCGGCGATCTCGCCCGACATCACCGGATCGTTGGCGGCGACACCCGGAAAATTCATCACCTCGCCGAGACCGATGATGTTCTCCCAGGTCATCGCCTCGGCGACGTCGGCGACCGTAAGCTCGGCGCCGGCATGCTCCAGTCCCGGCGCCGACGGGACGCAGGACGGCATCTGGACATGCACGTTGATCGGCATCGCGACCGCCTCGTCATGCATCAGGCGGACGCCCGGCAGACCCAGCACATTGGCGATCTCGTGCGGATCGATGAACATCGAGGTGGTGCCGTGCGGGATCACGGCGCGGCAGAATTCCGTCACCGTCACCATGCCGCTCTCGACATGCATGTGCGCGTCGCAGAGGCCGGGCACCAGATAGCGTCCGCCGGCATCGACCACCTTGGTCCCCTGCCCGATGGCGTGGCCGGCATTCGGCCCGCAATAAGCGAAGCGTCCAGCGGCGATGGCAATGTCGGTGCCAGGAATAATCTCGCCCGAATGGACATTCAGCCAGCGCCCGTTGCGGATCACGAGATCGGCGGGTTTGCGCCCCATTGCGACGTCGACCAGATGCGTCGCCACCTCGGTCCAGGGCTTGGGTTTCGTCGGATTGGTGCGGCTCGCCATGAAAAACTCCTGTTTGCCCGACTGTGCCAAGCGGACACGGTTTTGACCAGTTGGCAAAATGTTTTTAAGGCAGACCCGGTTTTTGAGCGATCTCTCCTCCGGCAGGGCGAAACCGCCTAGACTTGATGCTGAGGCCGCCGTTTGGGAGTGCAGAAGAGATGGTACAAACGATCCGGTTCGCAATTTTCGCGCTGTCGGCATGTTGCGCCGGCCTGGCCTTCTTCGCCTTGCACTCGTTCTGGGCATGGGCCGCACCGGTCGCGATCGTCATCGTCGGCTCCATGCTTGCCGAGCTTGTCTTCAGCCGGCTGGCGTCGTCCGAGGAGAAACAGCGCGACCTCGAAGACCGCGTCCGCAATCCACCGACGTAAACCACTGTTGCAGGTATGCAATTCCGTTTTGCGGCGAATAACGCTAGGTTGTGCCAAGGAGTCGTTCGAAACCGCCATTCGGAGCGCTCTATGCATCGCCTGACGCTTGCCAGTGCCGGCTTTCTCATCCTGCTGTCCGGGCCGGCCTTGGCCGCAGACCTAGGCGCCGATTTGCCCATGACCGCGCCCGGCTTCGACTGGACGGGCTACTATGCCGGCCTCCAGGCCGGCTATGGCTGGGGCTCCTCCGACATCTCCGGCACGGAAGGCGAGCCCTTCGCGGCTTCGCCCGATCTCGACGGCGGCTTTGTCGGCGGCCATGTCGCCGGCCTCTGGCAGTTCAACCAGGCGGTGATCGGCGCGCGGGCCGAGCTCAACTATTCCTCGATCGACGGCTCGGCCCTGCTCGAACCCGGAAATTCCGTCGGCACAGACATCAAATGGCTCGGATCGATCAATGCCGAGGCCGGCTTGGCGGTCGACCGCTGGCTGGTCTACGGCGTCGGCGGCGTCGCCTTCGCCGGTATCGAAACCTCGCAAAATGCCGGGACCAGCTTCGCCAAGACACGCACCGGCACCGGCTGGACGATCGGCGCCGGGGTCGACTATGCGCTGAGCAACAACATCGTCGTCGGCGCGCAGTACCGGTACTATGATTTCGGCAAGGAGCATTTCGACGTCCCGGACGACTTCTCAGACCGCGACCAGGACGTGAAGCTGCACACGCTTGGCGTGAACTTCAGCTATAAATTCTGAGAGGAATTAAGGCCGGCGCCCCGCAGGGGGCGGGGGGAATGGGTAGGGCCTGATGGACGCCGGCCTCGGCGGATCAAATCCGCCGCGAGACCGACACTACTCTCCCGCCCGGAATCCGTAATTCCGCGATCGCGCCACTATCCAGGATCAGGCCGAAATGTCTTGCCGGCCGGCATTGCGGCGCAAGTTTTGCGCTTCGCGCTTCACGGAAATACCGCGCGCCCCTAAACATGGCTTGACGGCTCCCGGCTGGCATCTGAAAAGGGCTCGCCTGCGGACGTGGCGGAATTGGTAGACGCAAGGGACTTAAAATCCCTCGATCTCTGATCGTACGGGTTCGATTCCCGTCGTCCGCACCACATCGGGGCTGATTATTGGACCAGAAACACGGGTTCAATGCTCCGCTTGCGACAAGAAATCCTACACCTGGCGCAGCCTGGTTCTTTTGCCGCGAACAAGGATGGCGGAGCGCATCGGGCTCGCCCTTCGCGGGATAAGAAAACGCCCACCACGTTTTCCGCAGCGGGCGCTAGGTCGGGAGGAAAATGAAAACGCGTGCGGTCAGGGCCCCTCGCCTGTTAGACAACGGTACGCCTCGCTTGGCTGGATAATAAGCGCGCACCAGTTGAAGCGCTGCATATTCGAGTTGCGTGACTTTTCCGCCACAGAGATGGAAATGCCCGGCCACTTGAGCAGCTGGGCCTGAATTCGGTCCAGCTATGCAATGCCTACGAGGCTAGGCCCAGAACGTGTCCCAGGCGTAGAGGTCGTAGAGGTGGCTCATAAGTCGCTCACCTCAGCATCCGCCAAACGATGGTGGCACACAGCAAAAACACGAGCACGGCACACGCGATCAGTATCCCTCTTCGCGTTTGCCACCTTGGCGACTCAGCCGGCACAAGCCGGAACTGCTGGGCATGCTCCGTCGCGATTTTCTGTAGGGCTGCAGCCGTTTCGTGCGGCGTCCACCCCTGCGCTTCCGAGGCAGTCACCAGCGCTGCGAATGCGGCTTCCAGGGCGACTTCACAGTTGACGTCCCGATCTGGGCTACCCTTTGGCAATATGGGTGGTTCAACGGTTCGGGACATGCAGAAAAAGCGGCTCGCGGATGAAAGGTTCCCGCGTTTCGAGCCCTTCACTTTCGAAGGTCAGCCTCCAGTCCCGGAACTTCCTGTCCGAGCGGACCCAGCACAGCGGTCAGAACTTAAATTAGCAGTCACTAAGCACTGGTGCGATAACGCCATGAAGCTGGGATTCACATTCGGCAAGTTCCGATCTAGAATCGGAGAATGGAAGCTGCATTCGACGAGCTTGCCCGTATCCTGAGAGCCCCACAGACCGGCCTACGGGGCCGCTACGGCGCCATTGTGCTGCGGCTGATGGAATGCTCGCCACCGGCCTTGCAATTGGCATAGGTATTGCGGTGGTTCGCGTCATTGCCGGCTAGAGCGGCTTTTCAGTCCTTGTGAAGCAATCGTCGCACATATTCTCCTGCGGCAACTGTGACCCTGTTGAAGAGTAGCCCGCAGTGGATGCACTCGGCATCGCCGATCCGTGGCGCCGCGACGTCCGTCAGAGGGTGATCGGGTTCAGCTTCAGATGCTGGATCAGGATGATGGTCTTGGCGTCGACGATGCGGCCGTCGGCGATACCGGCGAGCGCCTCGTCGAGCGGCATCTCCAGAACCTCGATGTCCTCGCCCTCCTCCGGTGCCCCGCCGCCGTCGGAAATGCGGTCGGCCGGCGAATAGCGCGCGGTAAAGAACCAGAGCCGTTCCGTCACGCTGCCGGGGCTCATGTAGGGGGCGAACAGCCGCTCGACGTTCTTCAGCCGGTAGCCGAGCTCCTCTTCCGCTTCCTTGCGGATGCAGGTTTCGGGATCGTGTTCGTCGAGCAGGCCGGCGCAGGCCTCGATCAGCGGCTCGCGATGGCCGGTGACATAGGCCGGATAGCGGAACTGCCGCACCAGGAGCACCGTCGAGCGTTGCGGATCGAAGGGCAGGATGACCGCGCCGTCGCCGCGGTCGTAGGTCTGGCGGGTCTGCGTTTCCCAGCGCCCGTCGCGGCGGCGATAGTCGAGCACCGTCTTCTTCAACACCGCCCAGTCGTCGGACAGGACTTCTTCAGAGCGGATACGGACGCGATCTTCCATGATGAACTCCGTGCTGTCGGCAAGCGTTAAAGCAATTCCGGGAAAAGTGTGAAACGGTTTTCCGTCCGGAATTTCGTCAAGACAAAGAGAGGGAACGGTTCTCCGTTTCCGCGAAACGGTGAACCGCTCTATCGGCGAACCGGCTCCGGCACAACCCGGGAAGCGCCGGCAAGACTTTCACCGGCGCGGTTTCCTTGGCGCCTCGCAGCCCTGCCCCCGGACGATCAGGCGTTGCATATGCGCCACAATCGCCGTCGGTTTTCGCGCGGCGCCCGCCTGTCCAACACGAAGGCCCGTGCTTCCAAGACGGCGTGCGCGGAATCGCCAACGGTGTCGGCAATCAATGGAAGCTGAAATTCCGCATGAGACTTGTCTTCGCCGGCGGCGTCGCGGCCATCCTGTCATCCCAGGCCACAACCGCAGACGCCGACACGGCAGGCCCTGCTCCGGTCGCAGCATCCTCCCATGGCCGGTATGGCTGGATCAACCTTTGGTCGAAGCCGGCGATATCTCAAAGATCGAAAACTGCTTGGGGTTGGACATGAAATCGATTCTCTTTGCCACGGTCGCGCTTGCCGTGCTGACCACGCGCGTCATGGCGGCAGACGACGCAACCCAATCGCCGGCGGCGTCAACATACAATTGGAGCGGTTTTTATGCCGGTGCCACGGCCGGCTACGGATGGGGCGACAGCAAGTTCCAGGATGCCGGAGTTTCGGACCCTTTCGATATCCGCGGGTTCATTGGCGGCGTGGCAGTTGGCTACAATTACCAGTTCCACCCGGATTTGGTGGTCGGCGGAGAAGTCGACTTTTCTTATTCGGCGATCAAGGGCAGCTTTGGTCCCGGCAAGCTGGGCGCTTGGGGTTGCGGTCCCGGCGCGTGCGCCACCGATATCGATTGGTACGGGACCGCCCGCGCACGCGTTGGCTACGCCGCCGACACCCTTCTCGTCTACGGCACGGGCGGCCTGGCCATCGGTCAAGTCAGATCGCAGATCGAAGGCAATCCGGCATATCACGTCAGACATACGAACGTCGGTTGGGCGGCCGGGGCGGGCATCGAATATACGCTTGACGCGCACTGGACCACCAAGCTGGAATACCTGCTCATAGACCTCGGCTGGACAAACCAGCCGATAGAAATGAAGGCTGACGCGAAGTTTGACGCCGTCCGCGTCGGTTTGAACTACAGGTTCTGACCTGCCACCGCGCAACCGCATCAAGCCAGCATCGTCAGAGGCTTCCTTGTTGGGTGTGCGGGATCGAGCCGTCCGCATTTCCGTGAAACGGTGAACCGCTCCGGCGGCGAGCCGGCTTCGGCGCAATCCTGGAAACCGACTGGTCCGGCAGGACTTTTACCGGCTCGTGTCTGGCGCGAAGCCCCACGGCTGCCTAGATAGCGATATCTCTCCCAGGAGCCCGTTTCATGACATCTTCGCTTTTCCAGCCGATCACCCTCGGCGGCCTCACCTTTCCCAACCGCATCGCGGTGGCGCCGATGTGCCAGTATTCGGCCGAGGACGGCTCCGCCAGCGACTGGCATCTCCACCACTGGATGAACCTGGCCATGTCCGGCGCCGGCATGGTGACCGTCGAGATGACAGACGTCGAGCGGCGCGGCCGCATCTCGCATGGCTGCCTTGGCCTCTACTCCGAGGACAACGAGGCGGCGGCCAAGCGCACGCTCGATGCCGCCAGGCGCGTCGCAGCGCCCGATACCAAGTTCGGCGTCCAGCTTGCCCATGCCGGCCGCAAGGCCTCTTGCCAGCGCCCGTGGGAGGGCGGCGGGCCGCTGAAGCCGGACCAGGATCCCTGGTCGATCGTGTCGGCCTCGGCGATCGCCTACGACACGGGCTGGCAAGTGCCGCACGCGCTGGAGGAAGAAGAAATCCAGCAGGTCATCCAACGTTTCGCCGACGCGGCCAAACGAGCCGAGCGCGCCGGCTTCGACTTCATCGAGCTGCACGCCGCGCACGGCTATCTGATCTTCCAGTTCCTGTCGCCGCTTTCAAACCAGCGCATCGACCGCTGGGGCGGCTCGCTGGAAAACCGCATGCGCTTCGCCGTCGAGATCGCCAGGGCTGTGAAGAAGGCCGCGCCGGATCTGATGCTGGGCGCGCGTCTTTCGGTGAAGGAATGGGTCGAGGGCGGCTTCGATGTCGAAGAGGCGATCGAAGTGGCCAATGCGCTGAAGGCGGAGGGCGTCGCTTATCTGTGCTGCTCCAGCGGCGGCAATTCGCCATTGCAGAAGCTGCCCAGCGGTCCCGGCTATCAGGTGCATCTGGCCGAAGCCGTGCGCAACGGCGCCGGCATTCCGACACGCGCGGTGGGGCTGATCGACGATCCGAAGCAGGCCGAGACGATTTTGGCCGACGGCCGCGCCGACATGGTCGCGCTGGCGCGCGCCTTCCTTGCCGATCCGCGCTGGGGCTGGCGTGCGGCGGCGACATTCGGCGAGCAAATCCGGCCGGCGCCGCAGCTGGCGCGTTCGGTGACGACGATGCAGCATTGGATGAAGGCGGCCGGCTGAACGGTCTGTGTTGGTGACGCAGGGGCTGAGACCTTTGGGCGCAGGCCTGCCGCCACGATTGCAACCAAATTGGCCGCTTTGCGTTGGCGGCCATGACAGACAGCAAGCCATTTGAAAAGCCGGTGGTGGTCGAGCTCGGCCATGTCGGCAAATATCGCCAGATAAGCAGCACCCGCGAGGCCGCCGAGTGCCTGATGACGGTGTGGCCGCTCAATCGCGGCCAGCGGCATCGTGATGCTCTCGACACTTGCCTCAAGGCGCTGGAGGGGTATCGTTCGACGGCGGACGCACGCCGCGCGTTGATCGAGGCAGCCGAGGAATCCGAAGTGCTGGTTCCCGAAGACAGGTTGCCTGACGGAAAGTTGCATTAGAGCAATTCCAAGAGAAGTGCGAAGCGGTTTTCCGTCCGGAATTGCGTGAAACAAATAGTCAGAGCAGGTCGGCGATTCCGACAGACGCCGAACTGCTCTAGCAAGCAGGGGTTTCTCAACCGGAGGATTCCATGGCGAAACTGACTTACAAGATCGTCGAGCATGACGGCGGTTGGGCCTATAAGGTCGGCTCGACTTTTTCTGAAACATTTCCCACGCACCAGGACGCGCTGCGCGCCGCCGAAATTGCCTCGGCCGAGCAGCAGATCGCCGGCGCCACGGACGGCATCCAGTATGAGGATTCCGAGGGTGTCTGGCATGACGAATTGGCCGACGGCCGCGATAGGCCACAGACCGAAGTCTCGGATTGATGGCCGAAGTCTCGGACTAATTCTGTCGCATCATTCCCACGCCGCGACCGACATGCCCCAACAATCACGTCGGCCCGCGGTGGGCACATGGATCACTTGCCGCAATACTGGTCGTTGACGTTCATCCCGGCATTGGCGTCGGGTCCGGGAGTGTTGGAGGCGCATGGGCCGACGGGACCGGGATTGCCAAGACTGTTGAGACCGGAGGCCTCGCTGCCGGAATAGATGCTGCCGGTGGTGTAGGGATCGACCGGCACGACCCGTTCGTTCGAGACCGGACGATCGTGGTGCCACCACGACCACATTTCCGAGGACTGCGCCATTGCTGAGCTTGCCATGCCCAGCACGAGCGCGGAGGTTGCAAGAACTTTCATAAGCATCGGATACTCCATTCGGTTGGTCGCCGAGATTTTTGACGGCGACGCGATGAAACCCTGGGTTGGGCGTAAAAGTTCCGAGAGAAAATCGGCGCGAGGCAAGATGCGCGACACGTTTGCGTGACGAGGCCGTGAGCCGCCGGAACATTCGACTTGGCTGAAATTCAGGTGACGCCTGCGAATGCACGTTCGGCGATGCGTTGGATGAAGGCGACCACGCGCTCCGGTTCCACGAATTGCGGCATGTGCCCGAGCCCCTCGATCCGTTCGAAGTCGAGCTCCCTGATCTTGGCCTCCATCGGCTCGCCATGGGCCGCGATGCCGATGACGCGGTCCTGCGCGCCGAACAGAATGCCGGCCGGCATCGCGATCTCGTGGTAGCGCTGCTCCAGGCCGCCGAGATCCTCCTCCACCGCCACAAAGTCGGTCGACGTCGCATGGAAATGGGCGGGCCGCAGCCCGAGCCACCCGCCCCCGGCGGTCATGTAGTCCTGGGGAACTGTTTGCGGCGCGAAGATGAATTTCATCGTCGGCGCCGCGTATTTCAGGCTAACCGGTATCGCCACCGTACAGGCCAAGACCCGGCGCCACAGGCGTGAGGGAACATAGAGCAGGTCGAATTTCTGGCGCGCCCTTGCTTCCAGATGTGTCAGCGGGGCGAGCAAGGCGATACCGGAAATCGCCGTCGGATGCTCGATCGCAAGCGCAAGCGCGATGGCGCCGCCCAGCGAGTGGCCGACGACCAAAGGCCGTTCCAGCCCAATTTCCTCGATGAAGCGCCGCACCACTTCCGCCTGTTCGGGCAGCCGGCCGGTCGCTCCATTCGCCCGCACCGAATATCCCGAACCCGGGCGGTCGAGAGCGATCAGCCGGTAGCCGGCGCCGAAGCGTCCGAACAGCGTGCGCCGGAAATGGTGGAGCTGCGCGCCGAGACCGTGCAGGAAGACGATCGGCCTGCCCGCGCCTTCTTCGACATAGTGGATGTGGTTGCCGCCGATCTCGACGAACTTGCCGCAAGCCGGAACCAGCCTTTCGGCCCTGGCGGCGATCCACCATGTTGCAATCATCAGGCCGAGCACGACGACAGCCGCCGCAACGAAAAGGCCGCCGATCAGCCACGACAAAATCGATATCAGCATCTTCCACCCGAACCGGACTTTCCATTCGAGCCGGACTGGCGCACCTTACCCGCAACCGCCTCTGCCACAAGAGCCTTACCCTGCTTGCGCATTGCGGCCGGCTGCCCGCCGCGTTATCTCAGGCGACCTGCTGCCGGAGTGAGCCATGCCTGAAATCGTCACCGCCGCCATGCTCGTCATCGGCGACGAGATCCTCTCCGGCAGGACCAAGGACAAGAACATCGGCCATCTCGCCGACATCATGACGGCGATCGGCATTGATCTTAAGGAAGTGCGCATCGTTCCTGACGAGGAGGACGAGATCGTCGCCGCCGTGAACGCCCTACGTACCCGCTACACTTACCTCTTCACCACCGGCGGCATCGGTCCGACACATGACGACATCACCGCCGATTCGATAGCCAAGGCCTTCGGCGTGCCTTGCGAATACGATGCCAAGGCCTATGCCATGCTCGAAGCAAGCTATGCTGAGCGCCGCATCGAATTCACCGAGGCGCGCAAACGCATGGCGCGCATGCCGCGCGGCGCCGACCACATCGACAACCCGGTATCGATCGCGCCCGGCTTCCGCATCGGCAATGTTCACGTGATGGCCGGCGTGCCGTCGATCTTCCAGGCGATGCTCGACAATGTCGTGCCGACGCTGAAGACGGGCACCAAGATGCTGTCAGCCACGGTGCACTGCCCGTTCGGCGAAGGC
Source organism: Mesorhizobium sp. LEGMi-168a (assembly GCF_058312955.1). Taxonomy (NCBI): domain Bacteria; kingdom Pseudomonadati; phylum Pseudomonadota; class Alphaproteobacteria; order Hyphomicrobiales; family Phyllobacteriaceae; genus Mesorhizobium; species Mesorhizobium sp. LEGMi-168a. Next base: position 134,128 of record NZ_JBZEGV010000007.1, on the reverse strand, counting down.
CTGGTCGGCGGGCCGCTGGCCGACATCCAGAGGGAGCATCCCGACACCATCATCGGCTCCTACCCGAAATATGGCGACGGCAAGTTCTGGACCGAGCTTGTGGTCCGCGCCCGCAGCGAAGACGCTCTCGAGGCCGCGCGCAAGGACGTCGAGACGATGGTGGCAGGCTTGTCGGCCGCAAGCTGATCCCCGGAACCAGAAAGGGTACACTGACGTTTCTGATGCAGCACTTCGTGCCGGCCATTGAGGGGGACGTCATGCGCTTCAAGACGATCGTCGCCATTCTGCAGAACGAACAGGACGCCGAGCGCGTGCTCGACTGCGCCATTCCGCTCGCCGAGCGGTTCGAGAGCCATCTCGTCGGCATCCACGCGGAGGCGCTTCCGGTCCCTTACACGTCGGCCACCGGTTTCCCCGATACGGAATTCCTCCAGGTCTCGGCCGAGATGAACAAGGAGCGCGCCGACAAGTTGCAGGCTGTCTTCTTGAGGCGCATCGAGGATACCGGCCTCTCTTTCGAGTGGCGCAGCCTGGAAAGCTTCTCCGGCGACAGCGCGCTGACCGGTATATCGAGCGTGCGGGCCGCTGACCTGATCATCGCCGCGCAGCGCGATACGGGTGGCGATCCGGGCGCCGATGTCGACACGCTGGTCTACGACGCCGGCCGGCCGGTTCTGGTCGTTCCGCATGCGGGGCCGCTCGTCACCACCTTCAGGCGCGTGCTGCTTGCCTGGAACGGCAGCAAGGAGGCGGCTCGCGCCGCGTTCGATGCCCTGCCCTTCATCAGCGAAGCGGACAAGACCGACATTCTCGTCATCGATCCTCCGGAGACGCTGGACGAAGCGCCCGAGGCGGCGGGCGCCGAGATTGCGGCTGCCTTGTCCCGCCACGGCGCCAATGTCAGTGTTTGCGTGCAGAAATCGAGCGGAGCCTCTGTCGACGACATCATCCAGGAGAGGATCGCCGAATCCGGCGCGGATCTGCTGGTGCTCGGCGCCTACAGCCACTCCTGGCTGCGCCAGCTTCTGTTCGGTGGCGTCACCCGCACCGTGCTGCGCACCGCAAACATAGCGGCCTTCCTGTCGAGGTAAGCATGTCTCCCGAAAGTGGGCGCCGGTTTCGGGGTGAAGACATGCTTGGATCAAGAACTTAAATCGCGTCGCGCTGAAATCGGATTTCAGCGCGACGCGCTTTAAGTCCACAGCCATCGCTGCTGCCACCTTGCCAAGACTGGCGCTTTCCGGCTAATTCCGCCTGCATTCCATTGTATCTGCGCGCTGCGGCGCGCGCTTGCGGAGTGCGCGAACCATGTCCCTTCCCGAAAAAGCCTTCCCGGTCTCCTGGGACCAGTTCCACCGCGATGCCCGCGCGCTCTCCTGGCGGCTCTCCGGCGCCAACAAGGGACAGTGGAAGGCGATCGTCTGCATCACTCGCGGCGGCCTGGTGCCCGCCGCCATCATCGCGCGCGAGCTCGGCATCCGGGTCATCGAGACGGTTTGCGTCGCCTCCTATCATGACTACACCAGCCAGGGTCAGTTGCAGGTGCTGAAGGAGATCACGCCCGCGCTGCTTGCCGACGACGGCGCCGGCGTGCTCATCATTGACGACCTGACGGACACCGGCAAGACGGCGGGCATCGTGCGCGCCATGATGCCGAAGGCGCATTTCGCGACCGTGTACGCCAAGCCGAAAGGCCGGCCGCTGGTCGACACATTCGTCACCGAGGTCAGCCAGGACACCTGGATCTATTTCCCGTGGGATATGGGCTTCACCTACCAAAAGCCGATTGCTGACGACCACGCCGGCTGATTCGTCCGAAGCGGCTAATTCTATCCAGCGCCCGCGCTAGCGCCCGCGACGAGCACTGTTTGCTGCATAAAGCAGGCCGTCGGGCGCGATATTTCGCGAGCTGGCCCACCCCTGGTCGGAACCTAACCAATCCGAGTGAAGTTTTTTACTTTTATTGTCCACAATACGTCGTAAGATTCATTTGACGGCAAACGATTCTGGAGGCTGGGGCAGCTTCTGCAATGTTGACGAGGCCGACGACACACAACCAGATGGCCGATAGAGTCCGACGGCTCTTCGGCACCGCGCTGTGCCGTCTCCAGGTTGCCGCCTTGCCTTGGCGCAAGGATGAAAACGGCGTCGAGATCATGCTGATCACCAGCCGCGACACCGGACGCTGGGTTCTGCCTAAGGGTTGGCCGGAGGCCAGGGAGCCGCTCTGCGAGGCGGCGGCCCGCGAGGCGGGCGAAGAAGCGGGACTATACGGCACCGTCTCGCATCTCGAAGCCGGCCGCTATTTTTACGGCAAGGTCCTTGCCTCCGGCGAGGAAGTGCCTTGCGAGGTCCTGGTTTTCCCGCTCAAGGTCGATCGCGTTGCCGACCGCTGGAAGGAAAAGCGCGCCCGTACCCGCAAATGGGTCGGCTCCGCGGAGGCCGTTCGCATGGTCAACGAGCCTGATCTTTGCCAGATCATCGCCTATTTCTGCGCCGACCCGCATAAATTCGCCTGAGCGTGATCATATAACCACATATGCGGCCTGACGAGCGGCCGCGTATTGCCGTGGGCGAACATCGGTGCTCTGTTTGCTGTCGCAGAGCCGATTCGGCCAGAGCAATTCCAGGAAGAGCAATTCCAGGAAAAGTGTGAAGCGGGTTTCCGTCCGGAATTGCGTAGAAACAAAGAGATAGAGCGGTCCGGCGTTTCCGTGAAACGATGAACCGCTATGACAGCGTCGACCGATGATGAACCCCGCGCAACCACTCGAAGAGACCTCCGGCGAACACCGGCGTGAGCACCGCCAACGCGTGCTCAAGGGCGGGACGATCATCACCGGCATCCAGAATTCCGAGGTGAGCTGCACCCTACGGAACCAGAACGAGGGCGGCGCCGAGCTGAAGGTCGCGCCGGAATCGCGCGTTCCCGATCGTTTCCTGCTCTATGTTCCGGTCGATGGCGTGGCTTATCGGGCAGAGGTCCGCTGGCGCCGCAATGACCGCGTCGGCGTCAAGTTCACCGGTACCGAGCCCAAGCCCAAATTGCATTACGGCTGACAGTCCGCCTGCAAGGCAGGAAGGCACCCGGCCTAATTTAAGCCGGATGCCGTTCACTTCACATGACAAGCCCCTTGGTCAGCTCGAGCGCCTGGCGCTCGAACAGCCGCCGATAGATGCCGCCATTCAGCCGGATCAGCTCGTCATGCGAGCCTTCCTCGATGATGCGGCCGCGGTCGAAGACCAGCAGTCGGTCGAGCGCGCGCACTGTCGAAAGCCGGTGCGCGATGACCAATGTCGTGCGCCCGACCATCAGCCGCTCCATCGCCTTCTGGATAAGCACCTCCGATTCCGAATCGAGGCTCGATGTCGCCTCGTCGAGGATCAGGATACGCGCATCGGCCAGGAAGGCGCGCGCGATCGCCACGCGCTGGCGCTCGCCGCCCGACAGCTTCACGCCGCGCTCGCCGACCAGGGTTCCGTAGCCCTTGGGCAGATTGGCGATAAAGTCGTGCGCGCTGGCGAGCTTCGCCGCACGCTCGATCTCGGCCTGGGTGGCGCCAGGCCTGGCATAGGCGATGTTCTCGGCCAGCGACCGGTGGAACAGGATCGGTTCCTGCTGCACGATGGCGATCTGGCTGCGCAGCGATGCCTGCTCAACCTGTGCAATGTCCTGGCCGTCGATCAGGATCCGGCCCGCATTCACGTCATAGAGACGCTGGATCAGCTTGACGAAGGTCGTCTTGCCCGATCCCGAATGCCCGACCAGTCCGATGCGCTCGCCCGCGTCGATCTCGACCGAGAAGTCGCGATAGAGCGGCAGCCGATGATTGCCGTAGTGGAACGTCACCCTGTCGAAGGCGATACGGCCGTCGGTGATCCTGATCGGCCTGGCGCCTCGCCGATCCTCGATGCCGAGCGGTTCGGACTGGAAGTCGACCAGTTCCTCCATGTCGTTGATCGAGCGCTGCAGGTTGCGGATATGCGTGCCGATATCGCGCAGATAGCCCTGCAGGACGAAGAACGACGTCAGCACGAAGGCGATGTCGCCGGCACTTGCCTCGCCCCACGTCCAAAGCATGAGCGCCAGGCCGATCACCGCGGCCCGCATCAAGAGCAGCATCGCTCCTTGCGTGGTGCCGTTGAGCGTGCCGCGCATCCAGGTGCGGCCGGTGCGCAGGCGCCATTTGGCCACGACCGTGGCAAGGCGTGCCTCCTCGCGGGTCTCGGCGCCGAAGCCCTTGACCACCGCGTTGCAGCTCACCGCGTCGGCCAATGCGCCGCCGAGGCGCGTGTCCCAGCTGTTGGCAAGACGTGCCGCCGGCGCGACATAGCCTAGCGACAGCATCGCGGTGACGGCAATGAAAAGCACCGAGCCGATGGCGACCACCAATCCCATCATCGGCCAGAACCAGCCGAGCAGCAGCGTCGATCCGACCAGCATGACAACCGACGGCAGCAGCGCGATCAGGATCGTGTCGTTGAGCAGGTCGAGCGCCCACATGCCGCGCGTGATCTTGCGCACGGTCGAGCCGGCGAAGCTGTTGGCATGCCAATCCGTCGAAAAGCGCTGCACGCGGTGGAAGGCGTCGGCTGCGATGTCCGACATCATCTTCAACGTCAGTTCGACGATCCACAGGAAGGCGGCGTTGCGCAGCACGACGCTGGCCAGCGCCAGCGCGATCAAGATGGAGAACGCCGTCATTGCCGCGTGCCAGGCGACCTCATCGGCGCCGGCGCTGCTGGCAACCGCGTCGACCAGCCGACCGGAGTAGAGCGGCGTCAGCACGTCGGCGAGCGTCGACAGCAGGAATGCGCCCATGATGAGCGACAGCCGCCACGGCTGCCGGCGCCAGTGGCCAAACGTGAAGCCGAGCACGCTGCGGAAAGCGCTGGCGCGCAGATCAATCTTGAAACGAGCCATGATATTATCCGGGCGCAAACGTGCCCGGTCCCGGTAAAGTCAAATTGGAAAACCCGCGGCGGCGCCTTTGGCGCCTTGCGATGCGGAGGTTCAGTATGGCTGGCCGTTCGCCCTCAGGCGGCGACCTGCAACGGCAAAGGTCTTGCCCACGTCCTGCCTTGCTCCGAAAGGCCTTCGGAGCGGCGCAGACCTAGGCCTCGCAGCCTCGCATAACGATGTCAAATCCTGCCATACGGTCCTCCCGATAGGGAATCGCGGAGAGGCTCTTATAGAGGTGGCCCGCTACCTCGCCAAGGCAGGCTGTCCCCAAAACGACATCTGGCCCAAGCACTGGTACTATTTTGCAACAACGGCGGGTTGTGGCGATCCTACGCATTCAGGCTGCGGGATTGCGCTCCAGTCGCATATAGCGCCCGTCGGTCTCGAACCCGAACTTCTGATAGAGGCTGTGGGCGTCGTTAGTCGAGAGGCTCCAGTGAGACACGGTCTTCAGGTCTGGATGGTCGATGAGCGCCTGCACCAGCCGCCTGCCGATGCCTTGTCCACGATACTCCGGCCAGATGATGACGTCGGCAAGGTAGGCAAAGACCGTATAGTCGGTGATCGCGCGGGCGAAGCCGACCTGCCTCCTGTCGATATAGGCGCCTACGCAAAGCGAGTTGGCGAAGGCCCGATGATGCGCCTCATCGCTGCGCGCACTCCCCCAATAGCTCGCCATCAATTGGTCGGAAGTCGCCCGGAAATCGATCCGCGACTGGTCGAAACTGATTTCAACGTCAGGCATGGCTAAGCTGATGGCTGGGGTTCGCTAGCCGCGATCCCGAAACCGGTTGGTGATCGGATAGCGGCGGTCGCGGCCGAAATTCTTCCTGGTGATCTTAACGCCGGGTGCCGCCTGCCGGCGCTTGTACTCGGCGATGTAGAGCAGGTGCTCGACACGGTTGACGGTTGCACGGTCATGGCCGCGCGCGACGATATCGTCGACGCTCATCTCGTTCTCGACCAGGCATTCGAGAATGTCGTCCAGCACCGGATAGGGCGGCAGCGAATCCTGGTCGGTCTGGTTCTCGCGCAGTTCCGCCGACGGCGCCTTGTCGGTGATGTTCTTCGGGATCACCTCGCCCGATGGGCCGAGCGCGCCGGGCGGCACATGGCTGTTGCGCCAGCGCGAGAGCGCATAGACCTGCATCTTGTAGAGATCCTTGATCGGATTGAAGCCGCCATTCATGTCGCCATAGAGCGTGGCATAGCCGACCGACATCTCGCTCTTGTTGCCTGTCGTGACCACCATCGAGCCGAATTTGTTGGAGATCGCCATCAGGATCGTGCCCCGCGCGCGGCTCTGCAGGTTCTCCTCGGTGATGCCTTCCTGGGTGCCTTCGAAAAGCTGGGTGAGCGCATGCCGGAAACCTTCGACCGGCTCGAAGATCGGCACGATGTCGTAGCGGCAGCCGAGCGCCCTGGCGCAGTCCTCGGCGTCCTTCAGCGAGTCCTTCGACGTGTAGCGATAGGGCATCATGACGGTGCGCAACCGCTCCTCGCCGAGCGCGTCGACGGCCAATGCCGCGCAGATCGCCGAGTCGATGCCGCCGGAAAGGCCGAGCACCACGTTCTTGAAGCCGTTCTTGTTGACGTAGTCGCGCAGGCCGAGCATGCAGGCGCGGTAGTCGGCCTCCTCCCGATCGGGGATTTTCGACATCGGCCCTTCCGAGCAGACCCAATGGTCGGAATTATTTGCATTTTGCGCGCCTGCGGCGACGCGGCTTCTCTTCCAGGTGGTGACGGCGACCGCTTCCTCGAACTGGCTCATCTGGAAGGCGAGCGTCTTGTCGGAACCGATGGCAAAGGACGCGCCGTCGAAGATCAGTTCGTCCTGGCCGCCGAGCTGATTGGCATAGATCATCGGCAAACCGGTTTCGATGACCTGGCGGATGACGACCTGGTGGCGGACGTCGATCTTGGCGCGGTAATAGGGCGAGCCGTTCGGCACCAACAGGATCTCGGCACCGCTTTCGGCCAGCGTCTCGCAGACGGCGATGTCGCCCCAGATGTCCTCGCAGATAGGAACGCCGATGCGCACGCCGCGGAAATTGACCGGCCCCTGCAGTTCCGGCCCAACCTGGAAGACGCGCTTTTCGTCGAACTCACCATAATTGGGCAGGTCGAGCTTGTAGCGTTCGGCAATGATCTTGCCGCCATCGGCGAAGACGATGGAATTGTGCGTGCCCGACTTGCGCTTCAGCGGCGTGCCGATGATGATGCCCGGACCGCCATCGGCCGTGTCCCTGGCGAAATCCTCCGCCGCCTTTTCGCAGGCTTTCAGGAAGGCCGGCTTCAACACCAGGTCTTCCGGCGGATAGCCGGCAAGGAAGAGCTCCGTATAGAGCACAAGGTCGGCGCCCTGGCGGGCCGCATCCGCCCTCGCCTCGCGCGCCTTGGCGAGATTGCCGGCGACGTCGCCGACAGTGGGATTGAGCTGAGCGACGGCGATGCGCAGGATGTCTGGAGCGGTCTGGGTCATGCTGTGGATTTAGCGTGGCGGAAATCGCCGGGCAATGGCGATTGCTTGTGCCAATCCGCGGCACGACGATACGATCAGCCTAGTCGTCCATGTATTCGCGCAACGCTTCCACGGATCGGTTCTCGCCGATCGACATCGCCAGGATGCGCGAGATGTGCCGGCGCGGCAGCCCGGTTTCGGCCGCCCATTGGTTGATCTGGGCCTGGATCTTGTCGAGATCCCGCTTGGACGTCGGGCTTTCGGCGATGTCGAGGCCGGCGTCGCGCAGCGCCGCCGCCATGTCGGCCGAGACCACAAACGTGTCCCACTCCAGCCAGCGCAGAAAATACTGGCCGGTGTTGCCGCCCAGCCGGCTGCCGTGCTTGGCAAGATAGGCGGTCAGCCCGACCTGATCGTCGGCAGGCCACTTGGCGACGAATTTGCCGAAGCTGCCGTGCTCCTTCGAGACGCGGTCGACGAAGCCGGCATTGTCCCGAACGGATTTGATCTTCTGCGGATTGCGCACGATGCGCTTGTCGGACGCCAGCTCGTGCCAGAAATCGTCCGGCTGGAACAGCAGCCGCTTCGGCTCGAAGCCGAGGAAGGCCTCCTCGAAGCCTGGCCATTTCTGCTCGATGACGCGCCAGACGAAGCCGGCGGCAAAGATCCGCTCGGCCATGGTCGACAGGATGCGGTCGTCGGGGATTTTCGCCACCGCCTGATTGTCGGGCATCGGTCCAAGCAGCGACGCCAGCGCTTCCTCACCGCCCTTGCGCTTTGCCGCCCGGGCACGAATCTTCTGGAAATCGGCCATCTCCGCCCTCGCCTGTCCCAACCAATCTATCACTTCCCGTCCGGGTCGGCAGCCTCTACCTCTATGAGCAATTCCAGGAAAAGTGCATTGCGGTTTTCCGTCCGGAATTGCGCGGAAACATATGAGCAATTCCAGGAAAAGTGCGCTGCGGTTTTCCGTCCGGAATTGCGTGGAAACGACTATGCAGTCTCTGACGAGGAGAGGACAATGAACAAGACGGTCGAGGATCTGGCGAATCGCTGGCTGAAGCGGAAGCCTGACGGTCTTAGCGCCCTCGAAAGCCGGGTGCTGCAAAGCGCCATCGATCGCACAACCGTCACCCGCGACACCAACAAGGCCGTCGCCTTCCACCAGACCTATGGCGACCGCGTCGCCGACACCATCGCGCGGATCGGCGGCTCCTGGACCTTCATCCTCGGCTTCATCGCCTTTCTGATCCTGTGGACCTTCGGCAATGTCTGGATCCTGACGCGCGACGCCTTCGATCCCTACCCCTTCATCTTTCTCAATCTCGTGCTCTCCATGATCGCCGCCCTGCAGGCGCCGGTGATCATGATGTCGCAGAACCGCCAGACCGAACGCGACCGCATCGACGCCGCCCATGACTACGAGGTCAACCTGAAAGCCGAGATCGAGATCATGGCCCTGCATGAGAAGCTCGACGAACTGCGCCACAGCGAGATCATCGGCATGCGCGACGAGATCCTGCGCATGGCCGAGCAGATCAGGCGGATCGATGAGAAGCTCTCGGCACGATCGGCAAGCTGAATGACCGAGGCCATCCACCGTCTCGTCGAACAATACGGGCTGGTCGCGGTCTTCCTGGGCTGCGTCGCCGAGGGCGAAAGCGCCGCCATCCTCGGCGGCTTCTTCGCGCATCAGCAGGTTTTCGTGCTTTGGCAGGCTTTCGTGGCAGCCTTTCTCGGCGCCTTCGCCGGCGACACGTTCTTCTTCACCCTCGGCCGCAGCTTTGCCGATCATCCCTACGTACGCAGGCTGCGCAGGCGGCCTGGCTTCCGCCGCGCCTACCGGCTGCTCAACACCCATCCCAACATTTTCGTGCTGACCAACCGCTACGTCTACGGAATGCGCCTTGTCGGCGGCATCGCAGCCGGGCTGTCGACCGTGTCGGTACCGCGCTTTGTCATCCTGAACGCCATCTCATCGGCGGTCTGGGCGGCCCTGTTCGGCACCGTCGGCTACGTCTTCGGATTGGGCGCGGAGCGCATGGTCGGCCAGGCGTTCGCCCGTCACGAGCGCCTGCTGATTGCGCTGGCCGTTGGTCTCGGGGTGGCTATCCTTGCCTGGCTGGTCGCCCACCACTTTGCCCGAAGGGAACGCGTCAAGGATGCAAGCGACAATCAGGCAAATCGCTGATCAGAGGGCAACGGCTATGCCGGAGGGATCAGATCGGCGCTCCTGCGATGCGTTCGATGACGGCGATGACCCAGACACCAGCGGCGATCAGGATCGAAATCAGCACGGCCAGCGAGCCGCAATCCTTGGCGAGCTGGATATCGATGTGGAACTCGCGGGAGATGGCATCGCACGCCGCCTCGATGCCGGTGTTGAGCACCTCGACCATGATCAGGAGCAGGACCGCGCCGATCAGCAAGGCATAGCCGCGCCAGGATACCGAGATGAACCAGCCGGCCGGCATGGCGAGCGCAAGCAGCAGCAACTCCTGCTGGAATGCCTTTTCATGGGCAGCCAGCTTGCGGAAGGCCCGCACCGAATTGATGAAAGCGTCGATCAGCCGCTGCATGCCCAGCCTCGTTTCGAATCACCGTCAGGGGATATCGCAACGGCCGGATCAAGGGAATAAGGCAGCCGCTCCAAAAATCATTCGTCCGCGACCTTTATTGACGGCGTCGACTTCTCGAACTGCGGCAGTCCGTCATCGATCGCATAATAATCTCCCTTGTCGCCGACGAAGATATGGCTCTCGGCCGACAGACCGCTCGGCCTGTCGAACGAACCTGCCATGATCGAGATGGTGTCCAGTTCGTTGTGCTTCCAGAACAGCACCGAGCCGCAACTGCGGCAGAAACCACGTTTCGCAACTTCGGAAGCGCCATACCAGGTGAGCGCATCGGCTCCTTCGATGTCGATATCGGCATCTTTCGAGGACGTCGCGGCAACGAAATGGCCGGTTTGCTTGCGGCATTGCGAGCAATGGCAATACACCACGCCGCGCAAGGGGCCCCTCGTCATGAAGCGCACCGCCCCGCACAGGCACGATCCGCTGTGATTTCCATCCATCCCGGCCTCCATTGACATCGTTCGTCGCGATCGTTGCCGGACAGAATTCCAGCTTTCCGATCGCCTGGCGCAGGCAAATGCGACACCGAAAAGGCGTGTTTCAAAAGCCATGTCCACGCCGGATTGCAGCCTGTGGTAGCAAAGATGGTGAGGAAAAGCAGGCCATTAAGGAAACTTTAGCGCAACTGCATCTATGGTTCCTGCAAGCGAAGGTCGTGTTGGGGACGCGCCCTCGCATTTACAATTCTTGTTCAAATCCCCGCATAGGCGACTCCCGGCGGTGGCAGGTCTCCGGTCGCACTGAAGGGTAGTGAAACAGACTATGCAACCGGCAGCCGTCCCGATCGACAGAAATGGCGACATCGCCAGCACCGTTGTGGCGACCATGCGCCAGCTCGGCGTGCTCGGCCTGCCGCGCAACTACGAGATCTTCTACGAGGCGCTGAGCGGCAGCAATCACGAGCTCAGCCTTGCCGTCGTGTCGTTGAGCAACCGGCCAACGCAGGAGGAACTCGACAGCATCGGACGCACCTTCTTCCCGCAGCACCATGGGCCAGCCATTGTCGAGCACGCCCGCGAGATGGTCGCCAAGGAGCTCGAGGACATCGCCGCGCTGTTGCGCAGCGAGCGCACCCATATCGAGAAATACGGCCGCATCCTTCACGAGACGTCGAGCGGCTTGAGCAATCGCAGCCTGCTTTCCCAGGACCTGCTGCAGAAGATCGCCGGCGCCATGTCGACCGCCACCAGCTCGACGCTGGATCACAACCGCCAGATCGCCAGCACGCTCAGCGAAAAGACCGCCGAGCTCGAAAGCGTCAAATCCAAGCTCGAGGAATACAAGCGGCTCGCCGATACCGACCCGCTGACGCAGATCTGGAATCGCCGCGCCTTCGACAAGGAAATCACGCACATCTACAACAGCAATCGCGGCATCCTGTTCAACGCTCTGATCCTTGCCGATATTGATCGCTTCAAGGACATCAACGACCGTTACGGCCATCCGGTCGGCGACAGGATCATCCAGATCGTCGCCGAAATCTTCCAGTCCAGCGTTCGCGCCGATCTGTTCGTGGCCCGCACCGGCGGCGAGGAGTTCGCGCTCATCGTCGAAGGCGCCGGCGAGGACGCCACTTACCAGATCGCCGAGCGCATCCGAGTGCTGATCGAACAGACGCCATTCACCAGCAGCCAGACTGGCATGAACTACGGTACGGTGACGGTGTCCATGGGCATCTGCATGGCTTCCGAGGCCGACAGCCCAGAGGACCTCTACACCAAGGCCGACCGCGCGCTCTACCGCTCCAAGGTCAGCGGCCGCAACCGCGTGACCAGGTATTCCGCCATGGCCGGCCGTGCCGGCAAGGGTTGGCTGCTCTACAAGAAAGACTGATCTCAACGGACGCACCGCCACCCTTTCCAAATGAATTTTTGTGGACTATATTTTCCACAGAAATGAAACAGGTGCGCTCATGCAACGTCCAGTCGTCGCCGCGACGGCGGCGGAGAATGCCGTCATCACCAAGGCCACGCTGCGCGCGGCCGACCTGCTCGACATCACAGCGAGAACGCTGGCGCTGGTCATCGGCGTCTCGGAAGCGACGGTCTCGCGCATGCGCAAGCAGGAATTCCTGCTCGAACGGGGCACCAAGCCGTTCGAGCTTGCGGTGCTGTTCGTCCGCCTGTTCCGCTCGCTCGACGCCATCGTCGGCGGCGACGAGACCGTCGCCCGGGCATGGCTGAAGAACCCGAACACGGCGCTCGACGGCACGCCGCTCGAAAAGATCCTGACCATTACCGGACTTGTCGATGTCATTGCCTACCTGGACTCCCGGCGCGCTCTCGTCTGAGGCCGTCAGGCTCGAAGGCAAGTATTGGCGGATGGTCGAGGCGCAGCATCGCGTCTCGACGCTGAAGCTCGTCGACACGCTCGACGAGCAAGGTCTGCTCGAGGACCTCATCGAGGAGACCAAGCCGCAGATCCCGCTCGAATGCCGCCATCTTCACTATCTGCTCGCGACGCCCTTCCGCTACGGTTCGATCTATCCGTACGGCTCGCGTTTCCGCCGCGCTGGCAAGACGAAAGGCGTCTACTACGCCGCCGAGACGGTGCTGACGGCGGTGGCGGAAATGGCCTTCTACCGCCTGCTGTTCTTCGCCGAATCGCCGCAGACGCAATGGCCGAATGACGCGGCCGAATACACCGCCTTTGCGGCGGCGATCAAATGCGAGAAGGCCGTCGACCTCACCCGGCCGCCGCTCGACCGCGACGAGAAGGCGTGGACGCATCCGACCGACTATGCCGCCTGCCAGGCCATTGCCGACGTGGCGCGCGAGGCCGAAATGCAGGCGATCCGCTACCGCTCGGCGCGCGATCCGAAAGGCGCCAACATCGCGCTTCTCACCTGCAGGGGCTTTGCCAAGGCCAAGCCGCTCGAGCCTCACACCTGGCGCATCCGCATCGGCTCGCTCGGGGTCCAGGCAATCTGCGAATTTCCGGACAAGCGGCTCGAATTCTCAAGAACCAGCTTCCTCGACCCGAGGCTGGCGAACATGCGCTGGGAGCGCGCACGTTAAGCTAAAATGTTCACCGCACGCGCCGCCACCAACGCGATCGTCAGCAGCGAGATCATCGCCTCGGCCATCATCAACAGCTTCGCGCGCTGGCTGAGCGGCAAGGTGTCGGTCGGCGAGAACGCCGTCGCATTGGTGAAGGCCAGGAAGACATAGTCGACAAAGCCGGGCAGCCAGCCCTGGATCTCGCGGTCGGGCAGCGTCATTTGCGGGAACAGGAAATCGGCATGCGCGCGCTTGACCAGGCCGCAGGTCGGCGGGCCGCCGCGGTCGGTGCTCCAGAACCACAGCGCGAAGACGATGACGTTGGTGACCCAGATATTCAGCGCATCGACGAGCAGCGTCGTGCCGGCGCCGGCATGGCCTTCGAGCAGCGCCCTGACCAGTAAGGCCAGCGAGCCGCAATTCATGATGCTGATGACGCCGGTCATGACCAGGGCGGTGCGGCGGATGAAGACGCGAAACCGGCCGATCGCGTACCAATGCTCGTGATCCACGGCCTTCTGCGTCGCCATTTGCGTCCAGGCCGTTGCGATCGACAAGGGCACGAGCAGCGCCGCTTCGATCGCGGGGGCGAGCCAGCGCGGACCGAACGACAGGTCGTTGATGACGAGAAGCTGCAGGCAGATGACGACAAGCACCGCGCCGCGCGCCGACCAGAAGTCGATCGCGCGGTGATGGATGATGGCATGCTGGTGACGCATGGCGGAACCTGTATCGTGCGCGCGGCCTCTCGGCCGCGGCGGCGATAGCTCCACCTCAATCTTGGTCTTGCGATGGTCGCGGAACTATAAATTTTCGTAAGGTTTGGCGGGACGATGCCCCGCAGGACCGGTCCCATACGAAAAGAGCGCCGGGGGAAATCCGGCGCTCTGGTTCGATCGCCAGCAGGCAGCTCAGGCGCTGGCAGCCTGCTTGTGCTCGACCGGATGGCTCTTCTTCAAAAGGTCCGAGACAAGGAAGGCCAGTTCGATCGCCTGGTCGGCGTTGAGGCGCGGATCGCAATGGGTGTGATAGCGGTCCTGCAGGTCTTCCGCAGTGATCGCGCGGGCGCCGCCGGTGCATTCGGTGACGTTCTTGCCGGTCATCTCGACATGGATGCCGCCCGGATGCGTGCCCTCGGCGCGATGCACCTCGAAGAAGGTCTGCACTTCCTTGAGGATGCGGTCGAAGGGCCGCGTCTTGTAGCCGGCCGCCTCGATCGTGTTGCCGTGCATCGGGTCGGACGACCATACCACGCTGCGGCCTTCCTTCTTCACTGCCCGCACCAGCTTCGGCAGATGCTCGGCGACCTTGTCGGAGCCGAAGCGCGCGATCAGCGTCAACCGTCCCGGCTCGTTCTCCGGGTTGAGCAGGTCGATCAGTTCGAGCAGGCCGTCCGGCGTCAGCGACGGCCCGCATTTCAGGCCGAGCGGGTTCTCGATGCCGCGGCAATATTCGACATGGGCATGGTCGGGCTGGCGGGTGCGGTCGCCGATCCAGATCATGTGGCCCGAGGTCGCGTACCAGTCGCCGGAGGTGGAATCGACGCGGGTCAGCGCCTCCTCGTAGCCGAGCAGCAGCGCCTCGTGGCTGGTGTAGAAATCGGTCTCGCGCAGCGCGAAGTTGGTTTCCGACGTGATGCCCACCGCGCGCATGAACTCCATGGTCTCGGTGATGCGGTTGGCGAGCGACTCGTATTTCTCGCCCTGCGGGCTGTCGGCGACGAAGCCCAGCATCCAGCGATGCACGTTCTCGAGGCTGGCATAGCCGCCCTGCGCGAAGGCGCGCAGAAGATTGAGCGTCGCCGCGGACTGGCGGTACGCCATCTCCTGCCGTGCGGGATCCGGGATGCGCGAGGAAGCGTCGAATTCGATGCCGTTGATGATGTCGCCACGATAGCTCGGCAGCGTCACGCCGGCCTTTGTCTCGTTGTCGGAGGAGCGCGGCTTGGCGAACTGGCCGGCGACGCGGCCGACCTTCACCACCGGCTGCGCGCCGGCGAAGGTGAGCACCACCGACATCTGCAGGAAGACGCGGAAGAAGTCGCGGATGTTGTCGGCGCCATGCTCGGCAAAGCTCTCGGCGCAGTCGCCGCCCTGGAGCAGGAAGGCTTCGCCGGCGGCGACCGCCGCCAGTTGCTTCTTCAGCTTGCGCGCCTCGCCGGCAAAGACCAGCGGCGGATAGGTGGCGAGCCGCGCTTCCGTGGCCTGCAGCGCCCCAACGTCCGGATAGGCAGGGACCTGCTTGATCGGCTTTGCTCTCCACGAATTCGGCGACCATTTCGTCATCGCTGCACCCAAACGCCCTTCCAGAGCAATTCCAGGAATGTGAACGGTTTCCGTCTGGAATTGCTTCAAAAAACAGATGAGCAGGCACCCTCGCCCGCGTCTTCAACCCCGATATGGGGTGGCGGCTCCTTACACGAAGCCGATTTCCTATTCTAGCCGGGAATTTCAGCAGTGGCGAACGCCTTCGCCTGCCAAAGCGCCGCAGCGAAAGCCGTTAGGCGGCTTTGTCGATCAATCGCGCCAGTTGCGTCATGACAACAGCCGAGCCGGCCAACCGCTTCTCAGCATTCGGCCAGTCGCGGATGAAGACGACGCTGTGGTCGGCCCTGATCTTGGCCAGCGAGCCCTGCTCGCCGATGAACTTGACCAGCCCGACCGGGTTGGGAAACTCGCGCTTGCGGAAATGGATGACGACACCCTTGGGGCCGGCGTCGAGCTTCTCAACATTGGCCCTGCGGCAAAGCGCCTTGATGAAGACGATCTTCAGAAGATGCGTCACCTCTTCCGGCAGCGGCCCGAACCGGTCGATCAGCTCGGCGCCGAAGCCATCGATCTCCTCGGTGGTTTCGAGATCGCCGAGGCGGCGGTAGAGCGCCATCCTGAGCTGCAAATCGGGCACATAGCTTTCCGGGATCATGACGGCGGTGCCGACCGCGATCTGCGGCGACCAGCCGCCATCCTGCACCTCGCCGGAATCCTTCACCTCGGCCACCGCCTCTTCCAGCATCTGCTGGTAGAGCTCGAAACCGACCTCCTTGATGTGGCCGGACTGCTCTTCGCCCAGCAGATTGCCTGCGCCACGGATGTCGAGGTCGTGGCTGGCAAGCTGGAAGCCGGCGCCGAGCGTGTCGAGCGACTGCAGCACCTTCAGCCGCCGCTCGGCCGTGTCGGTGAGCTTGCGGTTGGCCGGCAGCGTGAACAGCGCATAGGCGCGCACCTTGGAGCGTCCGACGCGGCCGCGCAGCTGGTAGAGTTGCGCCAGGCCGAACATGTCGGCACGGTGGATGATCAGCGTGTTGGCGGTCGGGATGTCGAGCCCGGATTCGACGATGGTCGTCGACAGGAGCACGTCGTACTGGCCGTCATAGAAGGCGTTCATGATGTCGTCGAGCTCGCCGGCCGGCATCTGGCCATGGGCGACCGCTACCTTCAACTCCGGCACGGATTCCTTCAGGAAATCATGGATTTCGGCAAGATCGCTGATGCGCGGCACGACATAGAAGGAATGGCCGCCGCGATAGCGTTCGCGCAGCAGCGTCTCGCGGATGACCAGCTGATCGAAGGGCGAGATGAAGGTGCGCACCGCCATGCGGTCGACCGGCGGCGTGGCGATCAGCGACAGCTCGCGCACGCCGGTCAGCGCCAGCTGCAGCGTGCGCGGGATCGGCGTCGCCGAAAGCGTCAGCACGTGCACGTCGTTCTTGAGCTCCTTCAGCCGCTCCTTGTGCTTGACGCCGAAATGCTGCTCCTCGTCGATGATCAGCAGGCCGAGATTCTTGAACGAGATCGAAGACCCGAGCAGCGCGTGCGTGCCGACGACGACGTCGACCGTGCCGTCGGCGACACCCTTCTTGGTCTCCGCCAGTTCCTTGGAACCGACCAGGCGCGAGGCCTGCGCGATGCGGATCGGCAGGCCGGAGAAGCGCTGCGAGAAGGTCTTGAAATGCTGGCGCGACAGAAGCGTCGTCGGCACGACGACCGCGACCTGGAACCCTTCCATGGCCGCGATGAAGGCGGCGCGCAGCGCCACCTCCGTCTTGCCGAAACCAACGTCGCCGCAGACCAGCCGGTCCATCGGCTTGCCGGCGCCAAGATCGTCCATGACGGAATCGATCGCCGTCTGCTGGTCGTCGGTTTCCTCGTAAGGGAAGCGCGCGGCGAACTCGCCATAGAGGCCGTCGGCCGGAATCATAGCGGGCGCTGCGCGCATCTGCCGCTCGGCGGCGATGCGGATCAACTGTCCGGCCATGTCGAGCAGGCGCCGCTTCAGCCGCGCCTTGCGCGCCTGCCAGGCGCCGCCGCCGAGCTTGTCGAGGGGCGCTTCGGCGGAATCGGAACCGTAGCGCGACAGAAGCTCGATGTTTTCGACCGGCAGGAACAGCCGGTCGTCGCCGGCATAGTGGATTTCCAGGCAGTCATGCGGCGCGCCCACCGCCTCGATGGAGCGCAGGCCGATGAAGCGGCCGATGCCGTGATCGGCATGGACGACGATATCGCCAGACGACAGCGACGACGCCTCGGCGATGAAGTCCGAAGCGCGCTTCTTGCGTTTCGAGCGGCGGATCAGCCTGTCGCCGAGGATGTCCTGCTCGGCGACGACGACCATGTCGTCGGTCTCGAAGCCGGATTCGAGCGGCAGCACGGCGAGCCCCGCCTGCCCCGGCTCCAGCTTTTCAACCTCGGCAAGCGTGGCGACCGGCTTCAGATTGCCGAGATGATGTTCGGCGAGGATCTGGCCGAGCCGGTCGAGCGAGCCTTCCGTCCAGCCGGCAACGATGACGCGGCGGCGCGCTGCGCGCTCGTCGGCAATATGCTTCACCACGACGTCGAAGACGTTGGTATTGGGGTCGGCGCGCTCCTCGGCAAAGCTGCGCCCCTGCCGCGAACCGGCGTGGAATACCTTCTTGGCTCCCACATCGGGCGCATCGAAGACGGTAAAGTCGATGTCTTCGCGCGGGCCGAGCGAAGCTCTGAGATTTTCCGGCGAGAGATAGAGCAGATCCGGCGCCACCGGCTTGTAGGGCACCGCGTCCTTCAGCGCGGCGTCGGCCTGCTTGCGGCGTGCCTCATAGTGGTCGAGGATCAGCGTGTGGCGCTCGGCCAATGCCTCATGCGCCAGATGGTCGAAGACCACCGGCGCATCCGGCAGGTAGTCGAAGACGGTTTCCAGCCGCTCGTAGAAGAAGGGCAGCCAGTGCTCCATGCCGGCAAAACGCCGGCCTTCGCTGACCGCGGCATAGAGCGCGTCGTCGCGCGACGGCGCGCCGAAGGCCTCGATATAGGAGCGGCGGAAGCGGCTGATCGTCTCCGGCGTCAGCGCCACCTCGCTCATCGCCTGCAGCGCCATCGATTTGCGCTGCCCGGTGGTGCGCTGGGTGGCGACGTCGAAAACGCGGATCGATTCCAGTGTATCGCCGAAGAAATCGAGCCTCAGCGCCTCGCTCCAGCCGGGCGCGAACAGGTCCAGGATGCCGCCGCGTACCGCGAACTCGCCGACGTCGCGCACGGTCGGCACGCGCTCGAAACCGGAAGTCTCCAGCCTTGCGATCAGCACGTTCATGTCGATCTGGTTGCCGGGCTTGGCATGGAAGGTCTGCGCTTCGATCAGCCCGGCCGGCGGAATGCGCTGCAAGAGCGCGTTGGCGGTGGTGAGGATCACGGCGCGGTGCGGCTTCCGGGCGAGCGCAATGATGGCGGAAAGCGCATCGAGCCGCCGCGCGGCGGCATCCGCGCCGGGCGAAACACGGTCGTAAGGCAGGCAGTCCCAGGCCGGCAGTTCCAGCACCGGCAGGCCGGGCGCGGCAAAGGCCAGCGCATCGATGATGGCCGGCAACCGCTGGCCGTCGCGCGCGACGAACAGCACCGGCTTGTCAGGGGCGATCTCCTGCGCCGTCCGCACCAGCGCGAAGGCTTCATAGCCGTCGGCGACGCCGTCGACGATGAACTGGCCGGCGCGGCCCTTGGGCAGGCCGATGGAAGGAATGAGGCTCATACTTATGCGTTTTTCAAAGTGTCATGGTCCGGCGCGACGCCAGGATCTTTTGCAGCACCGTGCAATCGATATCGGGCGGAACCGGGCGCTCGCCGGTGACCATCGGCAGGAATTCGGTGTCGGGGATTTCGAGGAGCTTTTCATATTGGTCGATTTCGTCGCCGGTCAAGGCGCCGATCTCCGCATCGGCGAAGGAACCGAGGATCAGGTCCATCTCGCGCATGCCGCGATGCCAGGAGCGGAACAGGAGCTTGCGGCGGCGAGCATCCAGCCCCTCGCTTGATCGCTGTGTTCCGGTCATCGCGCCGCATCCCTGTTCGAAGCGGCGCATATAGCGTGGATAGAGGACGGTGTCAGCCTTGCAAGGAAAAGTAAGACGCCCGACAATCCACCTTCAATGATTGCATTCCTTCGCGCCCCCCTCTGTCCTGCCGGACATCTCCCCCACTTGGGGGGAGATCAGCCGGCGCCTCCGCTTTCGCCAATCTTCAATGTTGCAGAACGGGCGCAGCGCGAAAGCTGCCAATCTCCCCCCTTGTGGGGGAGATGTCCGGCAGGACAGAGGGGGGCGCGAAGGAACTCGGCTCATGTAATTTTGCGATCGGCGCAACACTGATGCGTCCCTCGATTCTTGACCCACTCTTCGTCCCGATAACCTCGCTTGCCGGCATTGGCCCGAAAGTCGGGACCATGATCGAACGGGTCGTGCCCGCCGACCTCGGCGACCGTCCCGCACGCGCCGCCGACCTTCTGTTCCTGCTGCCGAATACCGTGATCGACCGCCGCAACCGGCCCGGCATTGCGCTTTCCGCCGAAGGCCAGATCGTCACGCTCGAGGTGCGGGTCGACCGCCATCAGCCGCCGCCCCCGCGCAACAGGTCGGTGCCCTACCGGGTCTACGCCCATGACGACACCGGCGAAGTCGCGCTGACATTCTTCCATGCTCATGCCGCCTATCTGCAAAAGATGCTTCCCGAGGGCGAGCGTGTCGTGATCTCCGGCCGCATGGAATGGTTCAACGGCCGCCCGACCATGGTCCATCCCGACCATATCGCTCCGATCGACGAGGCCGAGGGCCTGCCGCTGGTCGAGCCCGTTTATCCGCTCACCGCCGGGCTGTCGGCGAAGGTGCTGCGCCGCGCCATCGGGCAGGCGCTCGGCCGCTTGCCGGAACTGCCGGAGTGGCAAGACGACGCCTTCATGCGCCGGCATACTTTTCCCACCTTCAGCGATGCGCTCACCCGCATCCACAATCCGAAAGATCCGATCGATGTCGCCGTCGAGGGATCGGCCTGGCGGCGACTTGCCTATGATGAGTTCCTGGCAGGCCAAGTGTCGCTGGCGCTGGTGCGGGCCAGAATCCGCCGTCTGTCGGGCCGGCCTCTCGTCGGTGACGGTCGCATCGTCGAGAAGCTGCGCGCGGCCCTGCCCTACAAGCTCACCCCCAGCCAGGAATTCGCGCTCGGCGAAATCAATGCCGACCTCGCCGATCCCGAACGCATGCTGCGTCTGCTGCAAGGCGATGTCGGCTCCGGCAAGACGGTGGTCGCGCTGCTCGCCATGGGACGCGCGGTCGAGGCAGGCGGTCAGGCGGCCCTTATGGCGCCGACCGAGATCCTGGCGCGCCAGCATTTGGCGACGATCGCACCGCTGGCGGAAAAAGCCGGGCTGCGCGTCGCTATCCTGACCGGCCGCGAGAAGGGCCTGGAGCGCACAGAGACGCTGGAGGGACTCGCCAGCGGCACCATCGACATCGTCGTCGGCACGCACGCGCTGTTCCAGGAAACCGTGACGTTCCACGACCTCGTCCTTGCCGTCGTAGACGAGCAGCATCGTTTCGGCGTCCATCAGCGGCTGGCGATCACCGCCAAGGGCGACGCGCCCGACATGCTGGTGATGACGGCGACGCCAATCCCGCGCACGCTGGTGCTGACCGCCTTTGGCGACATGGATGTCTCGAAGCTGACCGAAAAGCCGGCAGGCCGGCAACCGATCCGCACCGTGACGCTGCCGATGGAACGTCTGGACGAACTGGTCGGGCGCATGGTTGACGCCGTCACCGAAGGCCAGAAGATCTACTGGATCTGCCCGCTGGTCGAGGAATCCGAAGAAATCAAGTTGATGTCGGCGGAGGACCGTTTCGCTTCGCTGAAACCTCTGTTCGGCGACCGGATCGGCCTGGTTCACGGCCGCATGAAGGGCGCCGAGAAGGACGAGGCGATGCGCGCTTTCAAGCTAGGCGAGACGCGCATATTGATCGCAACCACCGTCATCGAAGTCGGTGTCGACGTGCCGGACGCGACGATCATGGTCATCGAGCACGCCGAGCGCTTCGGCCTGGCGCAACTGCATCAGTTGCGCGGCCGCGTCGGACGCGGCGACAAGCCATCCTCCTGCGTGCTGCTCTACAAGGACCCACTCGGCGAAACGGCGAAGCGCCGGCTTTCAGTGATGCGCGAGACCGAGGACGGCTTCCGCATTGCCGAGGAGGATCTAAAACTGCGTGGCGAAGGCGAGCTGCTGGGCACCCGCCAGTCCGGCACGCCGGGCTTCCAGGTGGCGCGCATCGAATTCCATGCCGACCTGCTCGAAGCTGCCCGTGATGACGCAAGGCTTATCCTGTCGCGCGATCCGGAACTGCAGTCCCAGCGCGGCCAGGCGTTGCGCCTGTTGCTCTACCTGTTCGGACGCGACGAGGCGGTGCGCTTGCTGCGCGCCGGCTGAGGCCCGGCGCCGAGTGGCGGGTTGGCAAGCGGGCCCTCGATCCGTTCGCCGTTCAGCGTCACCAGCTTGGTCTTGACCTCCGGCGCCACCATGCCGGCCGAAACGATCAGCTTGGCGCCGTCCTCGATGGTCATGTCGAGCGGCACGATCTCGGATTTATGCACATACATCAGGAAGCCGGTGGTCGGGTTCGGCGTGCACGGCATGAACACCGCGATCAGCGGATCGCCCTCCTGGTCGAGCTTCTGGTTGATCTCGGTTTCCTTCTCGCTGGCGACGAAGACCAGCGACCAGACACCTTTGCGCGGGTACTCGACCAGCCCGACCTGGCGGAACATTTCGCCCTTGTTCGACAGCACCGTCTCAAAAATCTGCTTCAGCGAGCCATAGATGCCGCGCACCAGCGGCATGCGGCCGAGCAGCCGCTCGCCGAAATTGACGATGGCGCGGCCGACGATGTTCGCCGTCAGGAAGCCGATCAGCGTGATCAGCACCAGCGCGACGATCAGTCCGAAGCCGGGAACCGGGAATGGCAGATAGGTGTCCGGGTTGTAGCGCGCCGGGATGTAGGGCTTCACCCAGGAATCGACCCAGCCGATCAGCGACCAGGCGATATAAGCGGTGATCGCCAGCGGCGCGCAGACGATGAAGCCGGTCAGGAAATAGTTCCTGAGCCGGGTCATGCCAGAGGTCTTCAGGTGGTCGGACATGGGTTCACCGCGGCGCAGGTTGCAGCGCCGAGATTAGTGAACCGCGATGCTGTTTGGAACTGCGAAGTTTTTAAAGAACTAGTTCTATGACGTGGCTTTCAGTGTTCCAAATGGAAGCTGCTTCCGTTCGCGATTAGCCGAGGCATCCTTCCCTTCGTCATCCACGGGCGGAGCAGGAGCGATGCTCCTGCGCAGACCCGAGGATCCATTCCGTGACGTCGGCCAAAGAACGCAACCCGTCAAGATAGCCGCCTGATCGTCGATCCGTTATCGTTCACGCATGACGGGCTATGTCTATATGACTGCGAGCAAGAAACGCGGCACCATCTACATCGGTGCCACAAACGATCTCGGCCGTCGGATGCCGGAACACAGGTCCGGCGAGGGCTCGCGCTTTACCGGGCGCTACGGCGTGCAACGCTTAGTCTGGTACGAGGAGTATTTCGACATCCGTGATGCCATGCAGCGCGAGAAGTCGCTGAAACGCTGGCCGCGCCAATGGAAGATCGAACTGATCGAGAAGGCCAATCCAGAGTGGTTCGAGCTTTTCCGCGGCACCGGGTGGTAGCACCTAATTCTGCACTGCCTTGATCCGCCCAAACGTCACGGAATGGATCCTCGGGTCTGCGCAGGAGCTTCGCTCCTGCTCCGCCCGAGGATGACGAAAGAAGGGACCATCGGCAGCTGTACTTCGAGCTACTGTGTACAAAGCGAGCAGTGACGGTCCTACTCCACCGTCACCGACTTCGCCAGATTGCGCGGCTGGTCGACGTCCGTGCCCATGAACACAGCGGTGAAATAGGCGAGCATCTGGATCGGCAGCGCGTAGATGATCGGCGAGATGATCTCCGGCACGTCGGGCAGGACGATCGTCTCCATCGTCTTGATGCCCGCCTGCGCCGCACCCTTGGCGTCGGTGATCAGGATGATCTTGCCGCCGCGCGCCGCCACTTCCTGCATGTTCGACACCGTCTTTTCGAAGATGCGGTCGTGCGGCGCGATCACGATCACCGGCATGTTCTCGTCGATCAGCGCGATCGGCCCGTGCTTCAGCTCGCCGCCGGCATAGCCTTCGGCGTGAATGTAGGAGATTTCCTTGAGCTTCAGCGCCCCTTCCATGGCGAGCGGGAAGTTGGTGTCGCGGCCGAGATAGAGCACGTCCTTGTAGCGCGAGAGCTCGCGCGAGATGCGTTCGATCTGCTCGTCGAGCTTCAGCACCTGGGTGGCGAAGCGCGGCGCCTCGGAGAGCTCACGCACCAGCTGCCTCTCTTCGTCGCGCGAGATCGTGCCGCGCGCCACGCCGGCCCGCACGGCGAGCGAAGCCAGCACAGAGAGCTGGCAGGTGAACGCCTTGGTCGAGGCGACGCCGATTTCCGGCCCGGCCAGCGTCGGCAGCACGACGTCGGATTCGCGCGCCATGGTCGATTCGCGCACATTGACGACGGCGCCGATCTTCATGCCGGCCTGGCGGCAGTAGCGCAGCGAGGCCAGCGTGTCGGCGGTTTCGCCCGACTGCGAGATGAAGAAGGCCGCATCGTTGGCCGACAGCGGCATCTCGCGGTAGCGGAATTCCGAGGCGACATCGATATCCACCGGCAGCCGCGCATAACGCTCGAACCAGTATTTGCTGATCAGCCCGGCGAGATAGGCGGTGCCGCAAGCCGAGAGCGCCAGCCGTCCGATCTTGGCGAAGTCGAAGGGCAGCTCGAGCGGCTTCGACACGCCCGAGACGAAATCCACATAATGCGCCAGCGTGTGCGAAATCACCTCCGGCTGCTCATGGATTTCCTTTTCCATGAAATGGCGGCGGTTGCCCTTGTCGACCATGAAGCTGGTCGACAGCGACTGCTGGCGCTTACGGTCGACCTTGTTGCCGTCGATGTCGTAGATGGTGACGCTGTTGCGGCGCACTTCCGCCCAGTCGCCGTCTTCCAGATAGGTGACCGCGTTGGTGAACGGCGCCAGCGCGATGGCGTCGGAGCCCAAAAACATCTCCCCCTCGCCATGGCCGACGGCCAAAGGCGGACCGTTGCGGGCGCCGACGATCAGATCCTCGTCGCCCTTGAACATGATGGCCAGCGCAAAGGCGCCCGAGAGCCGCTTCAGCGCCTGGTGCGCCGCCTGGACCGGCTTCAGCCCCTTGGCGAGCTCCCGCGCCACCAGATGGGCCACGACCTCGGTGTCGGTCTGCGAGGAGAAGGTGTAGCCGTCATGGACAAGCTCGTCCCGCAGCTCGGCAAAATTCTCGATGATGCCGTTGTGGACGATGGCGACGCCCTCGGAAAAATGCGGATGCGCGTTGGTTTCGTTCGGCACGCCATGCGTTGCCCAGCGCGTGTGGCCGATGCCGATCGTGCCGTCGAGCGGGTCTTCCTTCAGCCGGCGTTCCAGATTGATCAGCTTGCCTTCGGCGCGGCGGCGGCCGAGCGCGCCCTTCTCGATGGTGGCGACGCCGGCCGAGTCATAACCGCGATATTCGAGCCGCTTCAGCGCATCGACGATGAGCGGCGCGACCTGCGAATGGCCGACAATTCCGACGATACCGCACATGCGCTGCCCCTATTCCCTGCGGAAACCCAGCGCTATCTAAGGATTGCCGGATTGCCGCGAAAGTCACTTTGCGTTTCGTTCCGTGTCACCGGAACAGTCTGCGACTGATGCACCATGACACGCAGCGCTTGCAATCGGGTTACCGCAATCGCTCGGCTTTTCGCAGCGCAGGTTCCCGATTGTTCATCGTTGGCGACAGCGGAGCTGGCGTGAAAACCGCCATTAAGATCACTCGGCGGCTTTCTTCTTCGCCGCGGCGGCCGATGCGAAGCGCTCGCGCAATTCCTTGCCTTTGCCGGGCAACGTCTTCTGGCGGGCGCGGCCGAAGGCCAGCGCGTCGTCGGGCACGTTTTCGGTGATCACGCTGCCCGAGGCGATATAGCCGCCCTTGCCGATCGTGACCGGCGCGACCAGCGAGGAGTTCGAGCCGACAAAGGCGCCCTCACCGATATCGGTGAAGAATTTCGAGTAGCCGTCGTAATTGCAGGTGATGGTGCCGGCGCCGATGTTCGCGCCAGCGCCGACGCGCGCGTCGCCGATATAGGTCAAGTGGTTGACCTTGGCGCCCTCCTCGATCGTCGCCTGCTTGACCTCGCAGAAATTGCCGACCTTGGCCTTTTGCTTCAGATCGGCGCCGGGCCGCAGCCGCGCGAACGGCCCGACATCGCAGTTGGAGGCGATCGTGGCCCCCTCGATATGGCTGAAAGCGTGTATCTTGGCGCCCGAAGCGATCCTGACACCCGGTCCGAACCAGACATTCGGCTCGACAATCGTGTCGGCGCCGATTTCGGTATCGTGCGAGAAATAGACGGTTTCGGGCGCAATCAGCGTCACGCCGGAAAGCATCGCCTCGCGCCGCCGGCGCGCCTGCCAGATCGCCTCCGCCTCGGCCAGTTCGGCCCGGTTGTTGATGCCGAGCGCGCTCTCGAAGCTGGCCTCCGTGGCAACGACATCGAGGCCCTCCGCGCACGCGATCTCGACGACGTCGGTGAGGTAGAACTCGCCCTTGGCGTTGCTGTTGCCGACCTTGTCGAGCAGTCGAAGCGCATGCTTGCCGGCCACCGCCATCATCCCGGCATTGCAGAAGCCGATCTTCTTTTCCGCCTCGGAACAGTCTTTTTCTTCGCGGATGGCAACCAGCCGACCGCCCTTTTCGATCAGCCGGCCATAGCCGGTCGGATTGGACGGACGAAAGCCGATCACCGCGACTGCGGCACCGTCCGCCAGTTTCTGCCGCGCGGCGGCCAATGCTCCCGCGTCGATCAGCGGCGTGTCGCCGAACATGACGAGAATGTCGTCATAACCCTTTGATATCGCTTCGCGGGCGGCCAGCACGGCATGCGCGGTGCCGAGCCGCTTCTCCTGCACGAAGGTCCCGGCCTTCGGCGCGAATTTCTGCGCCGCCTTGCGCATCTCCTCGGCGCCATGGCCGATCACCAGCGCCAGACCCGTCGCTCCGGCGGCTTCCGCCGCTTTCACCACATGCGCCACCATCGGCAGGCCGGCAATGGCGTGCAGCACCTTGGGCATCGCGCTTTTCATGCGCGTGCCTTCGCCGGCGGCGAGGATGATGGACAGGCAGGATCTCTGGCTCATGTAAGGGCAACCGTGTGAAAGAGCTGAATCAAGGCATGCTAGCAGCGGTGTGATGCTGCACCAATGCGGTTAAATTCCGGTGAGATCGTGCAGCAGCTCACTCTTAATCAGCGGTCTGCGGTTCGATCCTGTGAACGAAGTGGCAAATTACCCCAGCCGTCCCAGCGCCGGGAAATTCTCCAAGAGCCAGTAGGACGCGCTTTGCACGCCGCCGGTGAGGAAAAACACCCCGGCGACGACAAGCAGCGCGCCGATAGCCTTCTCGACGCGGCCGAGATGGACGCGGAATTTGCCGAGGAAACGCATGAAGGCACCGGAAAACAGCGCCGCGATCAGGAAGGGAATGCCGAGTCCGAGCGAATAAGCGGCGAGCAGCAGCGCGCCCTCGCCCACCGTCTCCCGGCCGCCGGCCAGCGTGAGGATCGGTCCCAGCACCGGACCGATGCAGGGCGTCCAGCCGAAGGCGAAGGCCAGTCCCATGACATAGGCCGCGATCATGCTGGCGGGCTTGCCCTGCGACTGAAAGCGCGCCTCGCGCGACAAAAGCGGGATGCGCAGGATACCGAGGAAATTCAGGCCCATGATGATGATCAGCGCGCCCGCCACCATCGCCAGTTGTTCCTGCCAGACCCGCAACAGATGGCCGATGGTCGAGGCGCCGGCGCCGAGCGCGACGAAGACGGTGGAGAAGCCGAGCACGAAGGCCAAAGAGGCATAAAGCAGCGCGCCGCGCGCGCCTTCGCGCGCCGTCACGCCCTGATTGCCGCGGAAATCGTCGACCGAGACGCCTGCCATGTAGCAGAGATAGGGCGGCACCAGCGGCAGCACGCAGGGCGACAGGAACGATATCGCCCCTGCCCCGACCGCGCTGACATAGCCGATGTCCAATGCCATTTCGACCGCCCTGATTGTGCTGGCGTCGATATAGCGATGCGGAAGCCTCGCTGCCAATCACCATTGTGTGGCACCTCGTCGCCTTGCCGAGGAAGAAACAACCTCGCGCGTGCGTTGTATGAACAGGCGCGCGATTGCCGCGCGCTTGTTCTCAGGGAGATTGTCATGAAATCGATCGCACTCGGATTGGCGGCACTTTTGCTCGGCACCGTCGCGTCCCATGCCGCCGAGGCGTGGAAGGAGGCCGAAGTCGGCGGCAAGAAAATCTATACCGATGCCATGGGCATGACGCTTTACACCTATGACAAGGACGAGAAGGGCAAGTCCAACTGCTACGACAAATGCGCCGCCAACTGGCCGCCGCTGAAGGCCGAGGCCGGCGCCAAGGCCGATGATGAATGGACGATCGTCGATCGCACCGACGGCACCAAGATGTGGGCCTATGACGGCAAGCCGGTCTACACCTTCGTCAAGGACAAGAAGGCCGGCGACATGACCGGCGAAGGCGTCGCCGGCGCCTGGCACGTGGTCGCGGCCGACTGAATTCCCCTGGGCTGGCTGCCGGATATCTTTCCACCGGCAGCCTGCTCGGCTGCGTCGCTGATAGCGCCTGCCTCGCTTTTGTCGACTCGCACCCGTGAGCCGACCCTTCCGTGGTCCGAGACACGAACCGTCGCTTCCCGAAAAATGTGATCTTCGCCATACACTCTAAGAGTGTATCGCTTGCGCCGGGTCCGCAAATTGGCTCCTTCCCCTTGACCGATCGCAAAAGCACGGCCATGTGAGCGACGAAAAGAGTGGGATTTCGTCGTGCGCCGCGGAGTTCTTCCGCCGCCTCACAGCTGATAAGAGACCTCATGGACGTCGTCGTCGTCGAATCGCCGGCCAAGGCGAAGACAATCAACAAATATCTGGGCAAGAACTATAAGGTTCTGGCCTCGTTCGGCCATGTTCGCGATCTGCCGGCCAAGGACGGCTCTGTGCGCCCCGACGAGGATTTCGCCATGTCCTGGTCGGTCGACACCGCCTCGGGCAAGCGGCTCGCCGACATCGCCAAGGCGGTCAAGGATGCCGACGGGCTGATCCTCGCTACCGACCCGGATCGCGAAGGCGAGGCGATTTCCTGGCACGTGCTGGAAGTGCTGAGGCAGAAGCGGGCGCTCAAGGACAAGCCGGTCAGCCGCGTCGTCTTCAACGCCATCACCAAGGCTTCCGTGCTGGAGGCCATGGCCAATCCCCGCCAGATCGACGCGCCGCTGGTCGACGCCTATCTCGCCCGCCGCGCGCTCGACTATCTGGTCGGCTTCACGCTCTCGCCGGTGCTGTGGCGCAAGCTGCCGGGCGCCCGCTCCGCGGGACGTGTGCAATCGGTGGCGCTGCGCCTCGTCTGCGACCGCGAATCCGAGATCGAGCGCTTCATCCGCGAGGAATACTGGCAGATCGCCGCCATCCTCAACACGCCGCGCAACGACAGCTTCGAGGCAAGGCTGACCGCCTATGCCGGCAAGAAGCTGCAAAAACTCGACATCGCCAACAAGGCGCAGGCCGACGACATCAAGGCGATGCTGGAGGGCGCTACCTTCAAGGCGCTGTCGGTCGAAGCCAAGCCCACCAGGCGCAATCCGGGCCCGCCCTTCACGACCTCGACGCTGCAGCAGGCCGCCTCCTCGCGGCTCGGCTTCTCGGCCAACCGCACCATGCAGGTGGCGCAGAAGCTCTATGAAGGCATGGATGTCGGCGGCGAGACCGCCGGCCTCATCACCTATATGCGAACCGACGGCGTGCAGATGGCGCCGGAGGCGATCGATGCCGCGCGCGACGCCATCGTCAGCGAGTTCGGCGCAAAGTACCTGCCCGAAAAGCCTCGTTTTTACACGACGAAGGCCAAGAACGCTCAGGAAGCGCACGAGGCGATTCGCCCGACCGATTTCAAGCGCACGCCGGCATCGGTGCGGCAATATCTCGACGCCGACCAGGCGCGTCTCTACGAGTTGATCTGGAAGCGCGCCATCGCCAGCCAGATGCAGCCGGCCGAGATCGAGCGCACAACGGTCGAGATCGAAGCCGTCAACGGCGCCCGCACCGCCGAGCTGCGCGCGGTCGGCTCGGTCGTGCGCTTCGACGGTTTCATTGCCGCCTATACCGACCAGAAGGAAGAGGACGCGGAGGACGAGGAAAGCCGCCGCCTGCCCGAGATCCGAGCCAGTGAGCAGTTGGCCCGCGAGGCGATCAACGCCACCCAGCACACGACCGAGCCGCCGCCGCGCTACTCCGAGGCGTCGCTGATCAAGAAGCTGGAAGAGCTCGGCATCGGCCGGCCCTCGACCTATACGGCAATCCTGAAGACGCTGGAGGACCGCGACTACGTCGCCATCGACCGGCGCAAGCTGGTGCCGCAAGCGAAGGGACGGCTGCTCTCGGCCTTTCTCGAAAGCTTCTTCGAGCGCTATGTCGAATATGATTTCACCGCGTCGCTCGAGGAAAAGCTCGACGAGATCTCCGACGGCAAGCTCGCCTGGAAGGACGTGCTGCGCGACTTCTGGAAGGATTTTTCGGGCGCGGTCGACGACATCAAGGAACTGCGCGTCGCCGACGTGCTCGATGCGCTGAACGACGAGCTGGCGCCGCTGGTGTTCCCCGCGCGCGAAGACGGCTCGAACCCGCGCATCTGCCCGAAATGCGGCAGCGGCAACCTGTCGCTGAAGCTCGGCAAGTTCGGCGCCTTCGTCGGCTGCTCGAACTATCCGGAATGCTCCTACACCCGCCAGCTCGGCGACGCCGCCAATCCCAATGGCGAGAACGGCAATGGCGAGGACGGCGTCAGGCAGCTCGGCAAGGATCCGTACACGGCCGAGGAGATCACGCTGCGCAGCGGCCGTTTCGGCCCCTATATCCAGCGCGGCGAAGGCAAGGAGGCCAAGCGCTCCAGCCTGCCCAAGGGTTGGACGGCAGAATCGATCGACCATGAGAAGGCGATCGCGCTGTTGTCGCTGCCGCGCGACGTCGGCAAGCATCCGGAGACCGGCAAGATGATCTCGGCCGGCCTTGGGCGCTACGGCCCGTTCGTGTTGCACGACGGCACCTACGCCAATCTCGAAAGCATCGAGGATGTATTCTCGATCGGGCTCAACCGCGCCGTGTCGGTGATCGCCGAGAAGCAGCAGAAGGGCAAGGGCGGCCGCAACGGCGCCACGCCGGCGGCGTTGAAGGAGCTTGGCGACCACCCCGACGGCGGCGGCAAGATCGTCGTCCGCGACGGCCGCTACGGGCCCTATGTCAATTACGGCAAGGTCAATGCGACGCTGCCCAAGGGCAAGGACCCGCAATCGGTGACGCTGGAAGAGGCGCTCGCATTGATTGCCGAGAAGGAAGCCAAGGGCGGAGGCGGCAAGAAGCCGTTCCGCCGGGCGGCGAAGAAAGGATAGCAGGACGTGGCGCGCAGGATCTCCGGAAGAAGCCACGGCGATCCGCGCAGCGCCGACACCAGGGCCAAGGTGAAGGACGACTACCGACCCTCGCGTGACGAAATCCTGCGCTACATCGCCGAAAATCCCGATCGCTCCGGAAAGCGCGAGATCGCCAAGGCCTTCGCGCTGCGTGGCGAAGACCGCATCTGGCTGAAGGACCTGCTGCGCGACCTTCAGGACGAAGGCCTGCTGACCAAGGAACGCAAGCGTCTCACCCGCGCCGGCGCCCTGCCCCATGTTGCCGTGCTCGACATTGTCGGCCGTGACGCCGACGGCGTGCTGCTGGCCAATCCGAGCGAATACACGGGTCCCGGCTCGCCGCCTGTCATCGCCATCCGCATTTCCCGGGGAGCAAGTGGTCCCGTCCCCGGCGTCGGCGACCGCGTGCTCGCCAAGACCTTCCCGACCGACGACCCCACCGGCCCTGCCTACACCGGCCGAGTGATGAAGGTCTTCGAGAAGCGCAGCGAAGCGGTGCTTGGCGTGTTCCGCGTGCTGAAGGACGGTTCTTTCCGCATCGAGCCCGTGGAGCGGCGCCAGCCCGAACTCATCGTCGACAAGGAATTCCAGAGCGGCGCCAAGAACGGCGATCTGGTCGAGGTCGAGCCAGCGCGTGCCTCGCGGTATGGCCTGCCCCGCGCCAAGGTATTGGCGGTGCTCGGCTCGCTGACCAGCGAGAAGGCGGTCTCGATGATCGCCATCCACGCCCACGACATCCCGCACATCTTTCCAGCCGATGTGATCGCCGAGGCCGAGGCGGCAAAGCCCGCGACGCTTGCCGGCCGCGAGGACTGGCGCGACCTGCCGCTGGTCACCATCGATCCGGCCGACGCCAAGGACCATGACGACGCCGTTTTCGCCGCGCCCGATACGGACGAGAAGAACCCCGGCGGCGTCATCGCCACCGTCGCCATCGCCGATGTCGCCGCCTATATCCGCTACGGCACGCCGCTCGACCGCGAAGCGCTGAAGCGCGGCAATTCGGTCTATTTCCCGGACCGCGTCGTGCCGATGCTGCCCGAGCGCATCTCCAACGATCTTTGCTCGCTGCGCGAAGGCGAGGATCGTCCGGCCATCGCCGTGCGCATGACCTTTTCGGCGGAAGGCCGCAAGCTCAGGCACTCCTTCCATCGCATCATGATGAAGTCGGCGGCCAAGCTCGCCTACCCGCAGGCGCAAGCGGCGATCGACGGTGTGCCGGACGACAAGACGGGGCCGATCCTCGATAGCGTTCTGAAGCCCCTGTGGGATGCCTATGCCGTGCTGAAGCGCGGCCGTGATGCCCGCCAGCCGCTGGAACTCGACCTGCCGGAACGCAAGATCCTGCTCGAGCCGGACGGCACCGTCGACCGGGTCGTCGTGCCGGAGCGCCTCGACGCTCACAAGCTCATCGAGGAATTCATGATCCAGGCCAACGTCGCGGCCGCCGAGACGCTGGAAGGCAAGAAAGAGCCTCTCGTCTTCCGCATCCACGATGCGCCTTCTCTGGCCAAGCAGGAATCGCTGCGCGAATTTTTGGCAACGCTCGGCCTGTCGCTGGCGCGCGGCGCGCAGATGCGGCCGGGGCAGTTCAACGGCATTTTGGAGCGCGTGCGCGGCGCCGACAACGAGGCGCTGGTCAACGAAGTGGTGCTGCGCTCGCAAAGCCAGGCCGAATATTCGCCGAAGAATATCGGTCATTTCGGCCTCAACCTGAGGCGCTACGCGCATTTCACCTCGCCGATCCGGCGCTATTCGGACCTCATCGTGCATCGCGGACTGATCGCCGCGCTCGGCCTCGGACCCGGCGGCCTGACGCAACCCGAAGCCGATCGGCTGGAGGAAGTAGCCGCGCTGATCTCGGCCACCGAACGCCGCGCCATGGCCGCCGAACGCGACACTGTCGATCGGCTGATTGCCGCCTACCTCGCCGAGCGCATCAACGACACTTTCGACGCGCGCATCTCCGGGGTCACCAAGGCGGGACTCTTTGTCCAATTGCCGCAGTACGGCGCGGATGGTTTCATCCCGGTGTCAAGTTTGAACGGCGACTACTATATTTACGACGAAACCGCTCGATCGCTGTTCGGCGAACGCACCGGCAAGGGCTACCAGCTTGCCGACCGCGTCGAGGTTCGGCTACTCGAGGTCGCGCCGATGGCCGGCGCGATGCGCTTCGAGATGCTGAGCGACCCGAAGCCGCTGCCAGGCTCGCGACGGTCGTTTCACAAGGCCAAAGGCCGCGCCCGTGCTTCGCAGTCGCGTTTCGGGCCCCGCGGCAGGAGAAGGTGATGCCAAAGGAATTTGGTATGGAACAACAGGTTTTCGGCGGCGAGCATCATTCGGGCCGCGCCGCGCGTCCGCTGTGGACGGCAATCAAGCGCGGCCTTCTCGGCCGCTGCCCGCATTGCGGCGAAGGCAAGCTGTTCTACGCCTTTACCAAGTCCGTCGACACATGCAGCGTCTGCGGCGAGGAGCTCCATCACCATCGCGCCGACGACCTTCCGGCCTATCTGGTGATCGTCATCGTCGGCCACATCGTGGTCGGCGCCTTCATGACCGTGGAGGCGACCTCGACGCTCACGCTGTGGCAGCACGCGCTGATCTGGGTGCCGCTGACCTTTGGCCTGGCCGTCGCGCTGCTGCAGCCGGTCAAGGGCGCCGTCATCGGTCTGCAATGGGCGCTCTATATGCACGGCTTCGGCGGCGAGAAGGACGAGTTTGAACCGCATTCCTAAACCTGCAGCGGTTCTGCCTTTGATAGAAACAACGACCATCTCTCAGCATTTGTTTTTATATAATTCTGGACGGAAAACCGCTGCGCACTTTTCCTGGAATTGCTCCAGCAGCGACCTTTCGTCCGAGGCTGGTGCAAAGACAGGAACCCGCAAGCCACTTTCGCATTCGAGAAGTTTCCGCTAGGTCGAGCCCATGGAAGGAATGACCAAGGCGGATGTCGATAAGCTCGATAAAGGCTTGGCCGTGCACGGCGGCCGGCCGCTTCGTCCGCGCGATGCCGCAACTTTGATTCTGCTCGACCGGAGCGGCAGCGACGTTCTGGTGCTGATGGGCCGGCGCCATGCCGGCCACGCTTTCATGCCCGGAAAATTCGTCTTCCCCGGCGGCCGCACCGACCCTGCCGACAGCCGCATCGCGATCGCCGCCCCGTTGCACCGCGAGGAGGAAACCAGGCTTGCCAGCGGCCCCGGCCGCGCGAGCACCGCGCGGGCGCGCGCCATCGCCTTGTCGGCGATCCGCGAGACCTACGAGGAAGCCGGCCTGCTGATCGGCCGCAAGGGCCCGTTCGCGACCGCCAAGCGCGACTGGCAGGGTTTCGTCGAACACGGCGTGACACCGTCGCTGGACGCCTTGCGCTTCATCGCCCGCGCCATCACCCCGCCCAACCGCGTGCGCCGCTTCGACACCCGCTTCTTCAGCGCCTGGCGCGAGGACGTCGCCGTGGAATTGCCGGATGGCGGTCCAACCAACGAATTGGAAGAGCTCGTCTGGCTGCCGCTCGCTGAGGCGCGCAAAGCCGACATTCCCGACATTACCCGCATGATCCTGGAAGAACTGGAAAAGCGGCTCGCCCACGATCCCTTGCTGCGTCCGGGCGGTGCCGTGCCGTTCTTCCGGCTGATCCGAAACCGCTTCGTCCGCGAAGTCCTTTAGAAACAGAGCATCCATATCCCATGACGGTCGATACCCAGCAAAAGGGCGACGAACGCGTACACTGGCTGCCGATGATCGCGGCGATCTCCTCGATCAGCGTAGTCGGCATCGCCATCGGCCTCGGCATGCCGCTGCTCAGCGTCATCCTCGAAACGCGCGGCCACTCGGCCTCGATGATCGGCCTCAACACGGCGGTCGCCGGCCTCGCCTCGATCGCCGGCGCACCGCTCGCCACGCCGCTCGCCATGCGGCTCGGCGTCGCCCGGACCATGCTTTTGATGATTGCCGCCGGCGCGCTTGCCTTCGTCGGCTTCCATTTCGCGCCGGCCTTCTGGATGTGGTTCCCGCTGCGCGTCGCGCTACACATCTCGCTGACGGTGCTGTTCATCCTGTCGGAATTCTGGATCTCCACCTCGGCGCCGCCGCATCGCCGCGGCCTGGTGCTTGGCATCTACGCCACGGTGTTGTCGCTGGGCTTCGCCGCCGGTCCCTGGCTGTTCGCCCATCTCGGCTCGAGCGGCTTCCTGCCGTTCGGCGTCACCATAGCGCTGGTGACGCTCGCCGCCATTCCGGTGCTGGCAGCCCGCAACGAGAGCCCGGCGATCGTCGCCGACGGCGAAACCAGCCATTTCCTGCGCTATATCTGGCTGGTGCCGACCGCGACCTTCGCCGTGCTGGTGTTCGGCGCGGTCGAGACCGGTGGCTTCTCGCTGTTCCCCGTCTATGGCAACCGCATCGGCTATTCCGAGACCGACGCCGCGCTATTGCTGACCATGATCGGCCTCGGCAATGTGCTGTTGCAGATCCCGATCGGCATGATCAGCGACCGCGTCTCCGACCGCCGCTACCTGCTTTTGGCCTGCGCCACGGTCGGTCTCATCGGCACCGTCTTCATGCCTTTCTTCGCCCAGAATTGGCACCTGATGGCGGCGCTGCTGTTCGTCTGGGGCGGCGTGGTCGCCGCCATGTACACGATCGGCCTTGCCCATCTCGGCTCGCAGCTCTCCGGCCATGAGCTCGCCTCAGCCAACGCCGCCTTCGTGCTCTGCTACGGCGTCGGCATGGTGATCGGCCCGCAGGCGATCGGCATCGGCATGGACGCCTTCGGCCCCTCGGGCTTCGGCTGGTCGCTCGCCCTGTTTTTTGCCGCTTATATGCTCCTGGTCTTGGTCCGGCTGGTGCGAAAGATTCTCTAAAGCGCGTCGCGATCTTTCAGATTCGCTCCATGCGCTTTAGGTTTTTGATTTTGCGCATGTCTTATCCCGAAACCGGTTCCCACTTTCGGGAGACATGCTCTAGCCAGAAATACCGCAGGGCATAGGGCTATGCTGACATCACCGTGTCAGTAGGGCTCCTGCTATACCTCGCTCCAACGCAGGTATAGCGAGGAGAGATCGTATGATCGACAGCGGCTTTGAAACCAAATCCCTCAGGATGGAACTGCTTCTGCTCGTCACCTTCCAGGCGCCGGCTGCCGATGTCGAGCGCATCATGGAGGCCGTGGTGGCGATCGCGCCGCTGCGCATGGGCGAATATGACAGCAATGCCTACCAGTCGGCGCAAGGCATAGAACGCTACCGGCCGCTGGAAGGCGCCGCGGCAGGCGCCGAGATCGAATTGCGCCGGCGGCCGGGAACGGTCGAAGTGTCGTTCGAACTACCCGACGACCAGGGGCTTGCCGCGCGCGTTGTCGAGGCCATATTCCAGGCTCACTCCTATCAGGAGCCGGTCATCCGCATCCAACCGCTGCTGACCAGCCGTTCCAAGGGCCTCGACGACCGCGCCAATCCGAACCGCTGGTGGAACACGACAGGCGACTGGAAGACGGCGCCGCGGCTGGAAACGATCGCCGCCGAGTGACATCGGAACCGAATTCGCCGTCGGAGGAAGTCGCCTATGAATGACGAGGCAGACCGCGAGCCGGCACGCGATCCTCAGGATCTGGCGCGGTTGTTGGTTTGTCGCGAGCAGGCGGGAGACGCCGAAGGAATGGCGGCCCTCTACGAGTCCAATGCAATCCTCGATATAGGCGGCGGACAGTTGGCCCGCGGCAGGGACGCTATCCGCGCGTTCTACGCTGAGTTGGTGGCAGCCGGGCTGAGGTTTGAGCTTGGAGATCAGCGCCCGGCTATCGTCAACAGAGATTTGGCGCTCACTTCCACGCGCCTTCGCAATGGCACCGTGACTGTGGAAATTGCCCACCGGCAGGGCGACGGGACATGGCTGTGGGTGATCGATCAGCCGTCGATCCTCCCATGAGCCACGGCTCAGCACTCGAAGCCAAGACACCGCCAGAAGCCCCTCGGGCTTGACTTTCCGGGCGCGTTCTTTATGTGTCGCGCCAAGTTTCCCGCGTCCGGGTGTTTTCCCCGTGCTCCAGCGGCCAAAACTCCACGAACATTAACGGACGAACATCATGGCCAAAGCCGCAAACATCAAGATCAAGCTTCTGTCGACCGCCGACACCGGTTTCTTCTACGTGACCAGCAAGAACAGCCGCACCAAGACGGACAAGCTGTCGTTCCGCAAGTACGATCCGGTCGCCAAGAAGCACGTCGAGTTCAAGGAAACCAAGATCAAGTAATCTGGTTATCCTGAGACGCCGAAACGCCGCCCCTCGGGGCGGCGTTTTTGTTTTTTCATATCTTGAAAAAAGGGGGCCGGTCGGCGGTTGGCAGCGGTACGAGGAGGCCACTATGTGCCAGCGCCGGCCGGCCGACCCCACGGACCCAGGAGATGCGGCGGACCTGAGCATCATGGGGTATTTTTCGGATCGAGCCGGGCAGTCTACCCTCGTGCCGGCTTCGTCTTTGGTCTATGCGAAGCAGATTTGCGCAAGAACGTATGAAAATCAACCATTTCTTAACCACGGCTCGCGAATCGCTTGGGTTAAGGTAAATTCCTAACCTTGCCGGATGACCGGATATTAGCTGCCTCTACAATGCATATCGCTCAAAAGTATGTGGCGGTTTTGAGAAAACGGCCTGCATAAATCAAAAGGCCTAGGACGCGTCGCCTGAATCCGTTTCAGCGCAACGCGCTTCAAAGCGTGTCTCCCGAAAGTGGCAACCGGTTTTGGGACGATCTGAAAGATCGCGACGCGCTTCAGGCGGCCTTGGCGACAACCCGGTTGCGGCCGCCGCTCTTGGCCTCGTAGAGCGCAAGGTCGGCACGCTTCATCAGAGCCGCGACCGTATCGGCTCCCTTCAGCACCGACGACACGCCGACGCTGACTGTCACTTCAATCGTCTTCCCTTCGGTTCCGATTGCAAATGGCACCTGTGCGATCTCGGCGCGGATGCGTTCGGCCACCTTCTCGGCAATCAGCCCATCGGTGTCCGGCATGACCACGACGAACTCCTCGCCGCCGAATCGGCAGGCGAGATCGATGCCGCGCACATTCTTGCGCAGCCGCCTGGCGAACTCGCGCAGCACGTCGTCGCCGCCGTCATGGCCATGGGCGTCGTTGATGGATTTGAAGCGGTCGAGATCGGTGATCATCACCGACAGCGGCCGCCGCCGCGCCACGGCGCGGTCGAACAACGTCTGCAGGTGGCTGTCGAGGTAGCGGCGGTTGTGCAGACCGGTCAGTCCGTCGGTCACCGCCATCTCGATCGTCTGGGTGACGCTGGCGCGCAACTGGTCGTTGTAGCGCTTGCGCCGCACCTGCGTGCGCAGGCGCGCAGTCAGCTCGTGCTGGTCGATCGGTCGCGTCAGATAGTCGTTGATGCCGAGTTCGAGGCCGCGGATGATTCGGCCCTCCTCGCCTTCATCGGCCAAAAGGATGATCGGCAGGAAACGGGTGCGGTCGAGCGAGCGCAGTTGCGAGCAGAGTCTCAGCGCATCGAAGTCTGCGAAGGCCGTCGAGATCAGCACGCATTCATAGGGCGTTTCGGCGGCCTGGAAGAAGCCGGCATTCGGATCGGTGGCGACATCGATCTGTGCGCTGTTGCGCAGCATCTTCCGGATGCGCTCGATCGATGACTTGCGCTCGTCGATCAGAAGCACCTTGGGCTTGGTGTCTTCCGTCGCGAAGTTGCGGCTCAAAAGCTCCTCGATGCCGATGTTGCGCGTGGTCGAGGCGCGCAGGCGCAATTCGTCGGTCAGCGACTTCAGCCGGACCAGGCTCTTTACCCGCGTCATCAGCTGCAGATCGTTGACCGGCTTGGTGAGGAAATCGTCGGCGCCGGCCTCGAGGCCGCGCACACGGTCTGACACCTGGTCGAGCGCGGTGATCATGACGACCGGAATATGCGAGGTCGCCGGATCGCTCTTCAGCCGCTTGCAGACCTCGAACCCGTCCATGCCCGGCATCATCACGTCGAGCAGCACGACGTCGACCTTGCCGTTTTCGCAAGTCTCGATGGCGTCCGGGCCGTTGCCGGCCGTCAGCACCTCGAAATATTCGGCCAGCAGCCGAACCTCCAGCAGCCGCACGTTGGCGGGGATGTCATCGACGACGAGGATCCGCGCGGTCATCTCAAAGGCTCCGGCTCGGCATCAGGCATCGCCCAGATAGGATTTGATCGTCTCGATGAAGCGCGGCACCGAGATCGGCTTGGAAATATAGGCCTCGCAACCGCCCTGGCGGATGCGCTCCTCATCGCCCTTCATCGCGAAGGCGGTGACGGCGATGACCGGGATCGAATGCAATTCGTCGTCTTCCTTCAGCCATTTGGTCACTTCCAGGCCCGACACCTCGGGCAGCTGGATGTCCATCAGGATCAGGTCCGGCCGGTGCTGGCGCGCGAGGTCCAGCGCCTCCAGGCCGTTGCGCGTGCGAACCGTCTCGTAACCGCTGGCTTCGATGAGGTCCCGAAAGAGCTTCATGTTGAGCTCATTGTCCTCGACGATCATGACCTTCTTAGCCATCAATTTCCCGTCCCGACCGCCTTCGAGCCGAAGACTGTCGTCATGCGTCCCTTCCGGATCGCACCCAACCCTTTTTCACTCTACGCCAATATCATTGACGAAACGGAAACCGGACGTTGGAAAAGCGCCAGGATTCCATCTGCGGGTGCAGGGGCTGAAGCGGCCGAGACTTGCCGCAAGCGACGCTTGCCATTACTGCGGAGGAAAGACTCACATCCACATCAGCAAAAGGTAATGATGGCGAACGCAGCGTCAATGCGCGAGGAGGCGGAAACCCTTGCCGTCAGGGCGTTAGGCTTCGTCGCCGCCGATCCGGAGCTTCT
Source organism: Mesorhizobium sp. LEGMi-168a (assembly GCF_058312955.1). Taxonomy (NCBI): domain Bacteria; kingdom Pseudomonadati; phylum Pseudomonadota; class Alphaproteobacteria; order Hyphomicrobiales; family Phyllobacteriaceae; genus Mesorhizobium; species Mesorhizobium sp. LEGMi-168a. The sequence goes on along the minus strand of NZ_JBZEGV010000007.1, from coordinate 94,285 downwards.
GCCCCGCTTCCTGGCGATCACCGGCATCGAGGCGCATTCGATCAGAAGGGCGGCTGAGGAGCCGGGCTTCCTCGCCGGCGTGCTGCAGTTCATCCTCGCCCACGAGCCGACGCTTTTGCGCTTCGCCGAGGAGACCGGCACGCCGCCGGCGGCTATCGGCAAGGCCTTGCGGGCGCTGCCGCTCGGCAATGACGACCACGAGCGCTCGACATGAGCGACGATCCCGAAACCGCGCGCCAGATCGAGGAGTTGGCCGCCGACGACCGGCCGCTTCTGGTGCTCGACGTCGACGACGTCGTGCTCGAGTTCGTCCGACCCTTTCCGCATTTCCTGAAAACGCGCGGCTTTCGGCTGACGCTCGCCTCCTTCCGCCTGACCGGCAACATCGCCGAGACGGCATCCGGCCGGCTGATCGAGCAGGCCGAGGTCACGGCCCTTCTCGGCGATTTCTTCAATACCCAGGCCGATTGGCAAAGCATCACTGACGGCGCCGCGGAAGCGCTGGCGACACTCGGGCGGCGCGCCGAGATCGTGCTCCTGACCGCCATGCCGCACAAGCACCGCGCCGTGCGCCGGGCGCATCTCGACGCGCTCGGCCTGAACTACCCGCTGCTGACCACGGAAATGGCGAAAGGGCCGGCCATTGCCAAGCTGCGCGGCGCCAAGGGCAGGCCTGTCGCTTTTGTCGATGACCAGCCCTCCAATCTGATATCGGCGCGCAACTCGGTCGCCGACGCGCACCTCTTCCATCTGATGGCCGACAATACGTTGCGCGCCTTCCTGCCACCAACGCCGGACGACATCGTCGCCGTCGACAACTGGCGCGAGGCGGCGCCGAAGATTGCAAGCGCGCTGGGGCTTTAACGCGAACGTTCAGGGCTGCAGTTTTGCCCCTGCCCCACCATTGTCGCCCCCACCGGAGCCGTCATCCTGGCCGGCGCCGTCATTCAGGTCGCCGCCGCCATTGTCGCCGGTGCTGTCATCCTGGATGGCATCGGCAGGCTTCAGCATGGCGCCATTGACCGTGACCGAACCGTCGGCCTTGGCATTGACGACCCACTCCAGCCGGCCGTCAGGCAACGTCTTGCCAAAGCCTTTGACGGCGAGCGCGAAAGGGAAAGCCTGCGCCATTTCCTGGTCGCTCTTGGCGCCTTCCTGCAGGGCAGCCACGATCTTGTCGTAGCCGGCGACATCGACGGTCACGGTCGCATCCGGCTTCTTGCCCGGAAACGTCATCTCGCCTTCCATGGCAACCTCGATGTCGCCGTTCTTCACCGTGCTGTGCCCGAGGACGAATTTGGGCGTCTTGGCCAGGAAATCGGCGACCAGGGCGTCGCCGAACTCTTCCGACAGCGGCGGATTCTTATTGAGATCAAAGGCTTCGATCGCCTTCTTCGCCATGGTGTCGAGATCGATATTGGCGCCGCCGAAGTTGAGGTCGACATCGGTCGGCAGCAGCGCGACGCTCCAGCCGGGCAGCATCTGCTGCGGGATCGTCAGGCCGGAGGCCTTGATCGCGTAGTCGACTTTACCGTTCTGGGAAACGCCGTCCATGCCGAACGCAGTGCTGAACTGCTTCGCCCCGAATTTGCCGAAGGGGCTCTCCACCTCGAAATCCTTGAAGCCGTAGTTGCCGTCGATCCTCTCCCACACAGGCAGCGCGGCCTGCAGAAGCGTCTTGAGCTCCGCCTGGTTCGCCTTGAGCTTGGCTTCGTCCTCATTGGCCACGGCGAAGGCAAGCAGGTCGAGCAGCGGCTTCGTCCGCACGCCCTTGCCGTTTGCATCCACCGACAGTTCCGGCGTTTTCAGCGTGATCGGAAAATTCATTCCGCTGTCGGGATCGTCGATCTTGATCATCTCGACGAAGCTCGAGACTTTCTGCATCGCCGTGAAGTCGACGCCGCCATTGGCCGACTTGGTGGCGGCAACGGTCGCAGTGCCGGCTCCGGCGGTGACGTCCGCCTGCTGCTTGGCCTCCCGCGACGTCATCGTCATGCCGGCCATTGAGCTCGCGCCGCTGGTGAAAGCGGCCAGGTTCGGATCGTAGACAGCGGTGCCCTTGCCGTCCTTGACCGTGAGCTGCATGCTTTGCGGACCTTCCGGCCCGTTGAATTCGAAGGACATGCTTTGCGAAAAATCCGAGGCGACGTCCCAGGATCCGTCGCTGCGCGGCTTCACCATCAAGGCATAGGGCGCCAGATCGAATTTCAGCGGCTTCTGGTCCGGCAAGGCATTGACCAGCGCCTTGATATCGACCGTTATTTTGTAGGCGTCGCCCTCGGCCGAGACCTTGAGCACGCCCTTGTCGAATGCCTGCTTGCCGAAATAGCGCGCCAGATTGTCGGAGAGCTGTTTCGCGCTCTGGCTGTCGACCGTCTGGGCGAAGACTGGCGTGCAGAACGCAAGAGCTGCAACAACTGGCAAAATACGCTTCACGTCGGTTCTCCGTTCTCGGAAGGCGAAAATCGTTTCGTGCTTCTGGTAGGAAAGAAGCGTTACAGCCGCAAGACGGCGACTGTAAGCCAAAACCTCAAGTCGCTAAAGCACCAGCCGCATCAGCGGCCGGCCGGGCTTGCGCTCCAGAAGCCTCTCGAAGCCTGCCTTCTCGAACACCCGCGACGAGCCGACGAACAGTCCGATCGAGCGCGAATCGCGCGACAGGTCGATCGGGCACGCCTCCAGTAGCCTGGCGCCGTTGTCGCGGGCAAAGGCGATGCCGCCGTCGACGAGGCGATGGGTGATGCCCCTGCCCCGCGCCTTGACGCGGATGAAGAAGCAGGAGATCGCCCAGACGCTCGCGTCGCCGGCGTCGGCCGGATCGACCGGCGCCGAGCCCCTGCCCTGATTGTTCCACTCGGGCACGTCGGCGCGCGGGCCGATCTGCATCCAGCCGACCGCCTTGCCGTCCTCGAAAGCCAAAAGCCCCGGCGGCGGACCGGCTTCGATACGCGCCTTGATGTGGTCTTTGTTGCGCTCGCGGTCGCTGGCGCGGCGCTCTGCCGGCGTCAGCCGGAAATGCGTGCACCAGCAGCCGTAACAGGCGCCCTGCTTGCCGAAGAGATCCTCGAAATCGGTCCAACGCTCTGGCGTAAGCGGCGCTATGGTCGTGCTCATGCGTTCTCCCCAGGCCAGCCTTGTTGCCGGCCTTGCGCTGTCGTACCATTGCGTTTGTTCTCTTTATGTTCGCAGCAATGGCGGCTCCTGTCAATAATCCCGAACACGGTTTCTGCCGCGACTGCCTGGCTATGCAGCGCAGCGAGACGCGCCGCTGCGAGCGCTGCGGCAGTCCGCGTCTTGTCCGTCATCCCGAGCTTTACCGGCTGCACATCGCCCATATCGACTGTGACGCCTTCTACGCGGCGATCGAAAAGCGCGACAATCCGGCGCTGAAGGACAAGCCGGTGATCGTCGGCGGCGGCAGGCGCGGCGTCGTCTCCACCGCCTGCTACATAGCCCGTATCCAGGGCGTGCGCTCGGCGATGCCCATGTTCAAGGCGCTCGAGGCCTGCCCCGAAGCCGTGGTCATTCCGCCCAACATGGAAAAATATGTCGGCGTCGGCCGCCAGGTGCGCGCGCTGATGCTGGCGCTGACGCCGCTGGTCGAGCCGCTTTCGATCGACGAGGCATTCCTCGACCTCGCCGGCACCGAGCGCCTGCACGGCATGCCGCCGGCGCTGGTGCTGGCGCGCTTCGCGCAGACGGTGGAAAAGGAGCTCGGCATCACCGTCTCGGCCGGGCTCTCCTACTGCAAATTCCTGGCCAAGATCGCGTCCGACTTCCGCAAGCCGCGCGGCTTCTCTGTCATCGGCGAAGCAGAGGCGCCGACCTTCCTCGCCGGGCAACCGGTGACGCTGATCTGGGGCGTCGGCAAGGCGCTGGCCGCGACGCTGGAGCGCGACGGCATCCGCACCATCGCTCAGCTGCAGCGCATGGAGCGCGGCGAGTTGATGCGCCGTTACGGCGTCATGGGCGACCGGCTCTACCGGCTTTCGCGGGGCGAGGACGACCGCCGCGTCGACCCCGACGGCGACGCCAAGAGCGTCTCGGCCGAAACCACCTTCGACACCGATATCGCCTCATTGGCCGAACTGGTGCCGGTGTTGCGCGGCCTGTCGGAAAAAGTCTCGGCGCGGCTGAAGAAATCCGGCATTGCCGGGCGCACCGTGGTGCTGAAGTTGAAGACGCAGGATTTCAAGCTCCGCACCCGCAACCGCCAGCTTGGCGATCCGACACGGCTGGCCGACCGCATTTTCCAGACCGGGCTCGACCTGTTGCGTCGCGAGGCCGACGGCACGAAGTTCCGCCTGCTCGGCATCGGCGTCAGCGATCTCTCCGACGACGGCAAGGCCGATCCGCCCGACCTGGTCGACGTCCAGTCCCGCAAACGCGCGCTGGCCGAAACCGCCATCGACGAGCTGCGCGACAAGTTCGGCAGGAAGGCCGTCGAGACCGGCTACACCTTTGGCAAGGGCCGTGCCGCCAATCCGCCGGAACCGCTCGAGGAGTGAGACCGGCCGGCATTCATGCAGACTTGATCAGCTGCGCTGCAAGTCGATCCGGCTGGTCACCATGGTCTTGCCGGTTTTCGGATCGGTGTCGGTCACCGTCAGCCGCATGCTGTCGCCGCCGGTCTTTTCGACGGTCAATTGCGCCTTGCGATCGCCGTTGACCTCCTTTGCCCAACGGATGCCGAGATTGAGCGCGTTGCCCGAACGGCGCCCGTTCAACTGCGCCGGTCCGGTACGCGAGCCGATATAGACGCCGGTATAGCCCGCGCCTTTGGCTTTGAGATCGGCGCTGATCGCCCGCGTCATCAGGATGAGGCCACGGCATTTGCCGTCGAGCGACAGCGAGGTCGAGGTGGCGCCGGACTTGAAGGTGCAGGAGATATTCACCGTCGGCGCGTTGGCGCTCACCTTGAGGGTGCCATTGCCGGCGAAGCTGCCCTGGAACGAGCGCAGGAAATCGGCATCGTCGGCGCGGGCGTCAACCATTGTCGCCGTCAGGCAGCCGGCGAGCACAAACAGCATCATCGATTTCATTTGAAGTCTCCCCCTAGGCATCGGACGTGCCAAAGCTTGCGGCACTACGACTCGAACGCCTGCGACCGCCGCAGGTTCCGCCTTCAACATGACTGTTTTTTAACGCCGCTTTTCAACGCCGCTTTTTGACTCAGCGGGGGCTGGCCCAGTCGAATGCAGCGACTAGCGGTTGCGGTCGAAGGTCCGACTTGCGAAATAGCGCGCATGGCACCCGCTCCCTCGATCACCAAGGCCGCGCTCTGGATGGCGTTGTCGATCGCCTCGTTCCTGGCGATGTCGGTCGCCGGGCGCACCGCGACGGCCGCGCTCAATGTCTTCCAGGTGCTGGAGCTGCGCTCGGTGATCGGCTTTTTCATCCTGCTGCCGCTGGTGATGACCGGGGGCGGCTTCAGGGCGATGCGCACGGAGCGCCCGCTCGCCCACGTCGCCCGCAACCTCGTCCACTATGCCGGCCAGGCCGCCTGGCTCTATGCGCTGACCTTGATTCCGCTGGCGGTGCTGATCTCGATCGAGTTCACGACCCCGATCTGGACCGCGATCCTGGCGGTGAGCTTTCTCGGCGAAAGGCTGTCGCGGCCGAGGCTGACGGCGATCGTGCTGGGCTTGATCGGGGTGGTGATCATCGTGCGCCCTGGCGCCGGCTCCATCGATCCCGGCCATCTCGTCGTGCTGGGGGCCGCGATGTGCTTCGGCGTCTCGGTGGTCATGGTCAAGTCGCTGACGCGAACCGACAGCGTCGTGCGCATCATCTTCTGGATGCTGATCATCCAGTCCGCGGTCGGCCTCGTCCCGGCGCTCTACGTCTGGCGCAACCCGGCGTTCGAACTCTGGCCGTCGATATTCCTGGTCGCCTTTACCGGCATGTCTTCGCATTACTGCATGGCCCGCGCGCTCAGCCACGCCGATGCGACCGTCATTTCGCCGATGGACTTCCTGCGCGTGCCGCTGTCGGCGCTGATCGGCTGGCTGCTCTACAACGAGCAGATCGATATCTTCACCGCAGGCGGCGCGGCCTTGATCCTGGCCGGCAACCTGCTCAATCTGCAGCGTAAGGCACCGCGGCCGGCAGAGATCGCCACTTCGTAAGTCAGTTGCCTGGTTTGGTCGCTTACGATCCGACAGGCTGCCATCACTGCTCCGTCGATCGAGCAGCACTCGGTTCAGTCATAGACATTGGCAAACAGAGAATTGTCGCTGCCGGATTTGAAATGGCCAGCGTACGAACCCGTTGGCAAAAGCAACGCTTCGCCTGAGCTGTTGCGCAATGTCACCGTCTTCGGTCCGGTCGAAAATTGAAATGGCGGGTCAAGCACTTTGCCATCGACCTCGACCTGGCCCTGCAACGGCGCCCCTTCTGCGCTATAGAGCGTATAGCTTCCAGCAATGGGAACATCGAAAATCTTCCTCTCACCGGGAGCAAGACGGTAGCCAGCGATCCAGAGGTTTGGTGCCACTCTGACGTAGCTGTTCAAAATCAGCGGCGCGACCACGGGATAGATATAGTCCACCCGGTAAGACCACAGGATCACCTTCGGCCGAGACTTGCTCAGGACGCTGTACGCCTCGGAGTGCCCGCTTTCCCGCAAGGTCGCGAGCACGTAGTGTTTGTCGAGCCACAAGGTTGTTGGCTCCATCCGATTGGGCAGCATTCCTATGCCGTCGAAATACCGCTCACCCGGTGCGAGCAACGACTCTGCGCGCGCTACCAGTTCAAGTTGGGCCGCATTGTCGAAGCGAAAGTAAAGCAGATTGACAACGAAACTGATGGCCATCGCCGTGGCGAGCGCGATCCACGCAACGCGCAGGTAACGCACGCGGGTTGCAAGGCCGTCGAGCAGTGTCAATGACCATAGCGACATGAACGGCAGCGCCATGATGAACACGTAGGGCCACGGCTGGTCGTGCGCGAAGACCAGCACCGTGACGACGATCGAGAAGATCAGCGCAATTCGCCGTCGCTCGTTGAGCTTCATGATCTGCATCAGAGACAGAGCCATGCCGGAGAAGCAGAAGACATAGAGAACATAGTTGCGCGCGAGCGTCTGCAACACGAAGCGCCGCAGCCCCCCGTAGTCACCGCCGCCGCGCATCGCGATCTCAAGCGGGCCGAATAGGAGGCTCTTGGCTATGGGAACAGGGTCGGCGCCGCCGAAGATGAAGCAATAGGCGACTATGGGAACAGTCCATCCCAGCACGAGCCATGCGCCGCGGGCGATGCCTGCCGCGTAGCGTCTCGTCAAAGCCGCGTCGGCGACCAGGCCGAGCCCAAGCGCAAGATTGAAGTAGATTGATTTCTGCGTCGCGAGGAATGACAGGCCGCTCAAGGCGCCGGCAGCGACAAGCGGCCATGCCCTCAATTCGCGTGCCCGCAGGACGACCAGCAGCGCCGCCACGGCGAAGAACACCGCCAGCGGTTCGGCGATGGTGCGAAAGATGCGCTCCATGAAATTCGAGAAGCAGAGGAGGACAAGGACGATGACCAATGCACGGATCCGATCCTCTCCTAGCGATCGAGCACACAGGTAGACGAAAGCAATGGTTGCGCATGCCAACAGCGCAGCCTGCATACGACCGACAAGCAGAATGGATGTGGCATCCCAACCGATCAGATGTGCAATCTCATAGAAGATCGCATAGCCGACCGCCTTGGCGTGCCAGACAGTACCGAACAGGCCGTTGGAGAAATATTTGGCCCATCCGAGTTGGACGAATTCGTCCATGACGAAGCGAGCTTTCCAAGCCAAGGTGAAGAGCAAAATGATCTTGAGCGCGATCAGGACGCCCAGAAATATCGTTGCCTGGCGCTGCCCGAGACCAAATAGCTGGCTTGATCCGCGTCCAAGTTCTTGCGTTTCCAAGATGCCCCCAAACCGGCTCAGGCAGAGCCACCCGCACCCCTCGCAGCGCAGCGACCTCGCGCCCTTATCGCCATTCCGGGCCGCCGCTCCGTCCGCAAACAACGAATTCGATGACGCCGCTCCCAGGAAGAGGTGAACGCCGGCATTCCCGTTCAGAGCCTACCAACTCAACACTTCGCAATAGTTCGGCCGGTCCGGTACGGCCGATGCTCTCTGCGCCTTTGGGAAATACCGTCGCGCCATGGCAGCGAAGTCCGAGCGTGAAAACAGCACCACATGCTTGTCTCCGGTGATGTGCCAGTCCGAAAGAAGCGACAGCATGGCGCGTACTCCTCCCGGCTCAACGTCCTTCAGGATGATCTTCCGGCAGGCCCAGCGTTCGCAGCTTTCGGCCAGTGATTTGAAGAACGCGTCGCGCTGATCGACCGGCACATGATGGATGACGTCGCAAATCGTGACGGCATCATAAAACCCGGTCACGTCGGTGAGATAAGTCGCGGGCAGAAGTTCGACCCTTGCTCGATTTGCATCGCTCAGGAATGTGCCGACCGAGGCAGCTGGGTCGCACATCGTCACCGCAAGGTCAGGGCGTCGATTTAAAAGCCGCTCGACAAGGGCGCCGTCACCGCCGCCGATGTCCAGGATCTTCGCTCCGTTCGGCAATTCGCCATCGAGAAAATCCGCTATTTTGTCGAGGTTGACGAACACACGGCGATAGACATTGCCAACCGGCTTGAAATGGCGGCCGAGAACCCTGCGCGCGACCTGACCTGGTGCCGACATTCTTATTCCCCGTTTCCTATTGATTGCTGTTTCGCCGGGCGGGAGGGTGCCGTCGGCAGGGGTACGGGCCGCAGATAGAGCCGCGGCAGGATGGCCCAGTGCGCAGCGATAAAGTTCCACACGAATAGAGCGACGGTTGCAATCGGAGTCGCAACCGCAACACTAAGACTGAGGCCGGAACACAGAACGATCATCATGGCTGTCGAGATCGGATAGGCCGCGGCCACGCCTCCTGCGAAACGCGCGAACGCCTTCAAACGAAGAGGCTCGGCAAAGGTGAACCGGCTGTGCAGTGCGTATCCGAGGGGCGTCACGGCCATGAATGAAACCACGGTGCCCAGCAGGTAGTGCCCTCCTACTCGATCGACCGCAATCATGATGGCGTTATGCGTAATGGCGCACACCAACCCCACCAGCATATACCGCCACCCTCGTTCCAAAAGCGGTCGTTCGGCGGCAACCGCATGGCGCTTGCGCTCCACCTGCTCGCCGGAGTTCATGGCAGGGCTGGGCATTGGCGTCAGAAAGCCCCTGTCAGTTTCGCGCGAAGTCGGCACACGGCACGCTCACGCAACCGTGAGTCGCGCAAATAGCGCCTCATTCCGATCGGCCCGAGCGACAGTACGACACCGGCCGCACGAACCAAGGCCTTCAGGTTGCCGCCCGACGCAGCGGCCAGTGACACGTTGACACTGATCGACGCCCTGGCGGCAGGCCCTATCCTGCGGCGGCTGCTCGCCGGAAGCCGGGTTAGATGGCGCTCCAGAACAATCTGCATTTGTGATCGGAAATCACTCGCATCACGGGATCCGGTTACAGTCAGCGAACTACCGTGAACCCGAAAGGCCGTCGTGATCTCGTCGTGATAGATTACCGGTCCAGTACCGGCCAGCTTCGCCCATACGTCCCAATCCGCCGTATACCAGAGTTTTTCATCCACCCCCCCGCACGCCAGCCATGCGCTTCGGCGGAATATCGGAGCGGGCACCGAGACAAAATTTTGCACGAGCAGCCGTTCTAGCAGGAATTCGGCTTCGAGCATCTCATCAGCCGGCAAGGGACAGTTCCAACGCCCCATTCGCCGGCCGTAGCGGTCAACGATAGCGGTCGGGGCCAAATGGAGCGCGGCTTCGGGCGCATCCGCGAGCCAGCGGCGAACGGCCTCGACGCGCCCGGGCAACCACAGGTCGTCTGATGGGAGTATGCAGACATGATCGGCCGCCGCTAGCTCGACGCCAAAGTTGGTCTTCGTCTGCCACTGTCCGAGGTCCCTTCGCTGAAGCAGCCGAAGGGGCAATCGGTGGACAAATCGCTCAACAACGGCTGCGGTGGCGCTCGTCGGACTGCTGTCGATAATGATTATCTCCAGGCCGCCGGTCGGCTCGGCGGCCAGCGAGTCAAGCGTCGCGCCGATCCATGCCGCTCCTTCGTGGACCGGCATGACGACGGACAGAAATGGCTTTTCGATCACGCGGCTACCTCCCCGAGCTTCCGCTCGGAAGCCAGTCAAACGGTCAGCACGCACGCCTGCCGTCCAGGTTATCAAGCAGCAACTTGAGCACAAAGCCGGACAGCACCATCGACATCCCGGCCACGCAGGCGGTGGTGATGACAAACGTCAGGTGCACCGACTGCTCCATCGGGCCGCCGACCAAAATCCAATGCAAGGCTAGCAAGACGTCCGCGACAAAGCCCCCCGCCGCGAGCATGCCACCGGAAAAGACCAGCCATTCCAGTGGGCGGCCGCGCATCAGCCAGGGCACGATCCGGCCTCCGTGGCCCGGGTGATAGATAGCGATCGCCACCTTAGCCAGCATGCCGAAAAGGATCGCCATAAGGCCAATCAGCGTCGCCGTTGCGGAGAGCGCGACGAAGTGAATTCCGAAATACCACCCACCGATCCGGACAGGCCCCGCAGCGAGGACCGCAAGGCCAGCAATGCCGGCCACCAGCAAGGTCGCTCCCGGTATGAGATAGATGGCATTGGGCGCGTGGGCCACGATCAGCCGCAGGTGCCGCCACCCGTCGCGGAATGAACGCAGATGAGGCGGGCGACCGCGCTTGTCCGGATAGAGCTTGATCGGCACCTCGCGGATCACGAGGCCTGCACGATGCGCGTTTATGACCATCTCAGAGGCGAATTCCATGCCAGGCGAGCGTGCGCCCATCCTGCGGAACGCTTCCCGGGTGAATCCTCGCATGCCGCAATGAAAATCATGTATTGGAGAATGATGAAGCCAGCGGGCAATCGTTGAGAGCACCGGATTTCCGAGATACCGGTGCAGCGCAGGCATCGCGCCAGGCTCGATACCGCCTGCGAAGCGATCACCCATAACCAGTTCGGCCCCCTCCTCCAACGCGTCGATGAAGTCGCCAAGGCTGCTCCAGTCGTAGGAATCGTCCGCATCCGCCATGATCAGATACTTGCCTCGCGCAGCTTCAGCCGCCGCGCTTATCGCCGCGCCATATCCCTTGACCCGTTGGTGCACGACACGCGCGCCGAGGGACTCGGCAATCTCAACCGACCGGTCGCTTGATCCATTGTCCCCGACGACGACCTCCCCCTCGATGCCGCGCTTTTCAAAGACATCAAGAGCCTTGCGGATGCAGATGCCGAGCGTACGCTCTTCGTTCAGGCAAGGGATAATCGCCGACACCAGCGGCCCCTCCGCGTCGTCGGCGCGCTGGCCATCGGGATCAGTCTGGACTATCGCGAAATTCGACTTGTCGACCATCGTGCCCTCGCTCCTGCCCAATCGCCGGCCTAACTGACAACTTGGGCAAACGCCCCCCAACATTTCCGCAGCCTGGCTGCAACACTAGCAAGAACAAGTTAGTCAAAGATATACAATGCCATACGCCGTTGCGCGAATGGCGTGGTTTGGCGAGTACTTGGTGGGAGCAGGGTGCCTGAATTAGCGGCGACGCCCCGCGCTAAGGCATTCCAGAAAAGCTGGCACCGGTTTTCCAGGAAAAGCGTGCACCGGTTTTCCGTCCGGAATTGCGCGAAAACAAATAGTTGAGGCGCCTACACCAGTTCCACTTCGACGACTCCCGGCACCGCGCGCATGGCCGACGCGACCTGCGGCGAGATGCGGTAGCGGTTGGGCAGTTCGATCTCCACCTCGCCCTGACCGGCTTCCTTGATCAGGACGAAACTCACCTGGCCCTCGCCCTTCACGGCAAGCTGGTTGGCGAGGATGTTGATAGGTTGGGCGTCCCGCACGAAGATGCGCAGCGCCTTCTGGATGCGGCTGGCCTCGTCCTCCAGCGACTGCACGGTCTGGATGCGCAGATTGATACCTTCCGGCCGGTCTTCCGCCTGGACGGTGATGACCACCGAGCGGCCGGGCTCGAGCATGTCGCGATATTGCGCCAGGCCCTCGGAGAACAGCACCGCTTCGTACTGGCCCGTCGTGTCGGAGAACTGCACGACGCCCATCTTGTTGCCGGTGCGGGTCTTGCGCTCCTGCTTGGTGGTGACGGTGCCGGCGAGCCGCCCGGCCGCGGCGCCGCGTTTGACCGCAGCCGAGAATTCCGCCCAGTTCTGCACCCGCATTTTTTGCAGCGCGGCCTTGTATTCGTCGAGCGGATGCGCCGAGAGGTAGAAGCCGACCACCTGGAACTCGCGGTGCAGCTTGTCGGCGGCAAGCCAGGGATCGGCCGCCGGCAGGTTGAGCGCCTGCGACTGGGCGCCGAGCGAAGCGCCGAAAATGTCGGCCTGGCCGGAGATGGCGTTCTGCTGCGCCAGCGAAGCCAGCCCCATCATCCGCTCCACGCCGGCCATCATCACGGCGCGGTCATGCCCAAAGCAATCCAGCGCGCCGGCCATGATCAGGCTTTCGAAGACGCGCTTGCCGACGATCTTCGGATCGACCCGCTCGCAGAAATCGGCGAGGCTCTTGAACGGTTTTTCGCCGCGCACGGCCACGATATGTTCGACCGCCGCGTCGCCAACGCCCTTGAGCGCCGCCAGCGAGTAAAAGATCTTGTTCTCGCCGACCTCGAAGGGACGGAAACTGGTCATCACCGACGGCGCCGCCACCTCGATGCCGAGGCGCATCGCGTCCTGCCGGAAATCGGCCAGTTTGTCGGTGTTGCTCATGTCGAGCGTCATCGACGCCGCCAGGAATTCGACCGGGTAGTGCGCCTTGAGATAGGCGGTCTGGTAGGAGACCACTGCGTAGGCGGCGGCGTGCGATTTGTTGAAGCCGTAGTCGGCGAATTTGGCAAGGAGGTCGAAGATGAAGTCGGCCTGCGGCTTGCCGACGCCGCGCTCGACCGCACCCGTCACGAAGCGCTCGCGCTGCTTGTCCATCTCGGCGCGGATCTTCTTGCCCATGGCGCGGCGCAGAAGGTCGGCTTCGCCTAGCGAATAGCCGGAAAGCTCCTGCGCGATCTGCATCACCTGTTCCTGGTAGACGATGACGCCTTGCGTCTCCTTCACCAGATGGTCGATCTTGGGATGGATCGAAGCCATCTCCTCCTCGCCATGCTTTCTGGCGTTGTAGGTCGGGATGTTCTCCATCGGACCGGGGCGGTAGAGCGCGACCAGCGCGATGATGTCCTCGATGCAGTCCGGCCGCATGCCGATCAGCGCCTTGCGCATGCCAGCGCTTTCAACCTGGAACACGCCGACCACCTCGCCGCGCGACAGCATGGCGTAGGTGTCCTTGTCGTCGAGCGGAATCGTCGCCAGATCGATGTCGACGCCGCGCCGGCGGATGAGTTTCACAGCCGTTTCCAGCACCGTCAGCGTCTTCAGGCCGAGGAAGTCGAACTTCACCAGCCCCGCCTGCTCGACATATTTCATGTTGAACTGGGTGACCGGCATGTCCGAGCGCGGATCGCGGTACATCGGCACCAATTCAGACAAAGGCCTATCGCCGATGACGATGCCCGCGGCATGCGTCGAGGCATGGCGATAGAGGCCTTCGAGCTTCTGCGCCGTGTCGAGCAGCGTCTGCACGATCGGCTCCTTCTCCGCCTCCTCGGCGAAGCGCGGCTCGTTGGCGATGGCATCCGCCAGCTTGACCGGGTTGGCCGGGTTCTGCGGCACCATCTTGGACAGCTTGTCGACCTGGCCGTAGGGCATCTGCAGCACGCGGCCGACGTCGCGCAGCACGGCGCGCGCCTGCAGCGTTCCGAAGGTGATGATCTGGCCGACCTGGTCTCGGCCGTATTTCTGCTGGACGTAGCGGATGACCTCCTCGCGCCGGTCCTGGCAGAAGTCGATGTCGAAGTCCGGCATCGAGACGCGGTCGGGATTGAGGAAGCGCTCGAACAGCAGCGAGAAGCGCAGCGGGTCGATGTCGGTGATGGTGGTCGAGTAGGCGACCAGCGATCCGGCGCCCGAACCGCGCCCCGGCCCGACCGGAATTCCCTGCGATTTTGCCCATTTGATGAAGTCGGCAACGATCAGGAAGTAGCCCGGGAACTTCATCTTCTCGATGATGCCGAGCTCGAATTCGAGCCGCTCGCGATATTGCTCGACCGTATAGCCTGGCGTCGGTCCGTGCGCGGCAAGCCGCGCCTCCAGCCCTTCGCGCGCCTGGAGCGCAAGTTCCGCTGCCTCCGCCTTCTCGGCCGCGTCCTTGTCGGCGGCGTCGGCGCCGGTGAAGCGCGGCAGGATCGGGCTGCGGTTCTTCGGATAGTAGGAGCAGCGCATGGCGATCTCGACCGTGTTGTCGATCGCTTCCGGCAGGTCCGAGAACAGCCGCGCCATCTCGGCCTGGCTGCGCAGAAAATTGTCCGGCGCAAGCCGCCGCCGGTTGTCGGCGGCCACCACCGAACCTTCGGCAATCGCAATCAGCGCGTCATGCGCCTCATAATCTTCGCGCTTCGAGAAAAAGGCCTCGTTGGTGGCGACCAGCGGCAGCTCGTGGGTGTAGGCAAGGTCGACCGTCGACTTCTCGACCATGCGGTCATAGCCGGAGACGCGTTCCAGCTCGACATAGAGACGGTCTGCGAACAGGCCTCTGAGAAAGAGCAGCCGCTGCTCGGCTAGGTCGCGGCGGTCCGCCTTGAGCGCGCTGCCGATCGGGCCGCGCGGGCCGCCGGTCAGGCAGATCAAGCCATCGCAACGGCCTTCCAGCATGGCGCTGGTCAGATGCACCAGTTCGCCGGGCGGCGTCTCCAGATAGACCTTGCTGATCAGCCTGACCAGATTGGCGTAGCCCGCCTCGCTGGCGGCGATCAGCACGATCGGCGCCATCCCGGGACCGTGCCGGCGGCGGTCGCGCTGGGCTTCGCTTGCCTCGCCGGCAAAGGCAAGATCGACCTGGCAGCCGATGATCGGCTGGATACCGTCCTTGACCGCCTTCTGGGCGAATTCGAGCGCGCCGAACAGATTGTTGGTGTCGGTCACCGCGATTGCCGGCGCCTGGTCCTTGGCCGCGTGGCCGACGATGGCGCCGAGCTGCAAGGCGCCTTCGAGCAGCGAATAGGCCGAATGCACGCGCAGATGGATGAAGGTCCGCGCCGGCGCTTCCGGTTGCGCGGCCTTCACGGCTGCTTCGCGCTGCAGCGGGTCGCGTGGGAGTTCATCGGCCATGGGGCTCTTGTCGCTCGAAAGGACTCAACATCAGTGCAGATGTATTGTCCGGGAGCGTGTGATGCGAGTCCAGCCGCCACCTGTGCACAGTAAAGCCCGTCAGGCGAATTCCATGATCACCGCGTCGACCGCCAGGCTGTCGCCGGGCTTGGCGTTGAGCTTGGCCACGGTGAGGTCGCGCTCGGCGCGCAGCACGTTTTCCATCTTCATCGCCTCGACCACGGCGAGCGTCTCGCCGGCTTTGACCTCCTGCCCCTCCGCGACCGCGATCGAGACGACGAGGCCCGGCATCGGGCAGAGCAGCATTCTCGAAGTATCCGGCGGCAGCTTTTCCGGCATCAGCCTTTCAAGCTCCGCCGTGCGCGGCAGCATGGCTTGAGCCGTCACCGACATGCCTCTCCAGGCGATGCGAAGGCCGTTTAGCACCGGTCGGACCTGCGCCGCGATCCGGTTGCCGCCGACCGTGCCGTGCCAGATCGCGTCGCCCGGCCGCCAGTCGGAGGCGACCGTCAGCGGCTTGCCACTGTCGATCGACAGGTCGACCTCCATCGGGATCGAAACCATTCCGTCGACAATGCCCACGCCGAGATAGTCCGTGCCGATCTTCACCACCCAGTCGCGCTTGAGATGGCCCGAATGCGGCGCCAGCCGTCCGCTGAGGCGGTCGAGCCGGTCCCGGCGCAGCAGCTCGATCGCGGTGGCGATCGCGGCGAACACCGCCCTCTCCTCGCTGTCCGGTTCGACTGGCGCGAAACCGTCCGGATATTCCTCAGCGATGAAGCCGGTCGACAGCCGCCCTTCCCGCCAGCGCGGATGCTGCATCAGCGCCGAAAGGAACGGAATGTTGTGCTCGATACCGTCGACGACGAAGCTGTCCAGCGCTTCGGACATGGCGTCGATCGCCTCAAGTCTCGTCGGCGCCCAGATGCAAAGCTTCGCCACCATGGGATCATAAAACATCGAGATCTCGGAGCCTTCGGCGACACCGGTGTCGTTGCGGATCACGATGTCGCCGAACGTGCCTTCTTGCGGCGGCCGGTAGCGCGTCAGCCGGCCGATCGACGGCAGGAAGTTGCGGAAAGGGTCCTCGGCATAGAGGCGGCTTTCCACCGCCCAGCCGTTGAGCTTCACGTCGCCCTGCTTGATGCCGAGCTTCTCGCCGGCGGCAATGCGGATCATCTGCTCGACAAGATCGATGCCGGTGACGAGCTCGGTCACCGGATGCTCGACCTGCAATCTCGTATTCATTTCAAGGAAATAGAAGTTCTTGTCCTTGTCGACGATGAACTCGACCGTGCCCGCGCTCTGGTAGTCGACGGCCTTCGCCAACGCCACGGCCTGCTCGCCCATGGCTTTGCGTGTCTTGGCATCGAGGAACGGCGACGGCGCCTCCTCCACCACCTTCTGGTTGCGGCGCTGGATCGAGCATTCGCGCTCGCCGAGATAGAGCGCATTGCCATGCGCGTCGGCCAGCACCTGGATCTCGATATGGCGCGGATCGACGACGAATTTTTCGATGAAGACCCGGTCGTCGCCGAAGGAGCTTTTCGCTTCCGAGCGCGCGCGCTCAAAACCGTCGCGCACTTCCGCCTTGCTCCAGGCGATGCGCATGCCCTTGCCGCCGCCGCCGGCCGAAGCCTTGATCATGACCGGATAGCCGATCTCGCCGGCGATCTTCTCGGCATGGTCGGCATTTTCGATGACGCCCGGCCTGCCGGGCACGGTCGAGACCTTGGCCTGGCTGGCGAATTTCTTCGATTCGATCTTGTCGCCCATCGCGCGGATCGCCTTGGGCTTCGGCCCGATGAAGACGATGCCCTCCTTCTCCAGCGCTTCGCAGAAGGAGGCGCGCTCGGACAGAAAGCCGTAGCCCGGGTGCACGGCTTGAGCGCCGGTCTCCTTGCAGGCGGCAATGATCTTCTCAGGCAGGAGATAGCTCTGCGCGGCGGGCGATGGGCCGATATGCACCGCCTCGTCGGCCATTTCGACATGCACGGCATCGCGATCGGCGTCCGAATAGACCGCCACCGTGGCAATCCCCATCTTGCGCGCCGTCTTGATCACGCGACAGGCGATCTCGCCGCGATTGGCGATCAGGATCTTCTTGAACATTCGGGTGTCGTTCCTCCGGCGAAGCCGTCCAGTTCTATGGACAATTCCGGCGCGTCTCAAGTGTCTGAAGCCCCTGCCCTCGGCGCCTGATGCCGATTGCAGAAACCGCGCCGAAAAACGTCGCAAGAGACGTTGGCCGCCACCGCCGAACTCGGTAGAGTGGCGGCGGTGTATGACAAATGGCAGGCGGTACTCGCCTCGCCGGGCAAGCTTGGCAGCCTGCCTGCCATAAGCTGAAACTTGAAAATTGCCTTGGGAGGAATGCCTCATGAAAACGCGTGCCGCAGTTGCCGTTGGCGCCGGAAAGCCGCTGGAGATCATGGAGGTCGACCTCGAGGGACCGCGCGACGGCGAGGTTCTGGTCGAGGTCAAGGCGACCGGCATCTGCCACACCGACGAGTTCACGCTGTCGGGCGCCGATCCGGAAGGCATCTTTCCAGCGATCCTCGGTCATGAGGGCGCCGGCATCGTCGTCGATGTCGGCAAGGGCGTGACCTCGGTCAGGAAGGGCGACCACGTCATCCCGCTCTACACGCCCGAATGCCGGCAGTGCCCGTCGTGCCTGTCGCGCAAGACCAATCTGTGCACCGCCATCCGCGCCACCCAGGGGCAGGGCCTGATGCCCGACGGCACCTCGCGCTTTTCGCTCAATGGCGAGAAGCTGTTCCACTATATGGGCTGCTCGACCTTCTCCAACTTCACCGTGCTGCCCGAGATCGCGGTCGCCAAGGTCAATCCCGACGCCCCCTTCGACAAGATCTGCTACATCGGCTGCGGGGTGACCACCGGCATCGGCGCGGTGATCAACACCGCCAAGGTCGAGCAGGGCGCGACGGCGGTCGTCTTCGGCCTCGGCGGCATTGGCTTGAACGTCATCCAGGGGCTTCGCCTTGCCGGCGCCGACATGATCATCGGCGTCGATCTGAACAACGACAAGAAGGCCTGGGGCGAGAAGTTCGGCATGACGCATTTCGTCAATCCGAAGGAGATCGACGGCGACATCGTGCCTTACCTGGTCAACATGACCAAGCGCGGTGCCGACCAGATCGGCGGCGCCGACTACACCTTCGACTGCACCGGCAACACCAAGGTGATGCGCCAGGCGCTGGAGGCCTCGCATCGCGGCTGGGGCAAGTCGGTCGTCATCGGCGTCGCCGGCGCCGGCCAGGAGATTGCGACCCGGCCGTTCCAGCTGGTCACCGGGCGCAGCTGGATGGGCACCGCCTTCGGCGGCGCACGCGGCCGCACCGACGTGCCGAAGATCGTCGACTGGTACATGGAAAAGAAGATCCAGATCGACCCGATGATCACCCATACGCTGACGCTCGAGGACATCAACAAGGGCTTCGACCTCATGCATGAGGGCAAGTCGATCCGGAGCGTCGTGGTTTACTGAAGCAAAGCCACCGGCCGCGGGCGATCATGCCCGCGACCTTCGTGGTCAACACGGGAGGAAACAGGAATGGCGGAAAAACTGCATCCGAAGATCGACAACGGCCTGCCGAAGGAGAGCGCTTCCTTTGCCGGCGGCACGCTGGTCTGCGCCTGCACCAGCAATCCGGTCAAGGTGAAGGTCAAGGGCCAGATCGCCCACAACCATGCCTGCGGCTGCACCAAATGCTGGAAGCCGGACGGCGCGATCTTCTCGGTGGTTGCCGTTGCCGGCACCGGCGACGTCACCGTCACCGAGAATGGCGACAAGCTGAAGGTGGTCGATCCGGCAGCGCTGATCCAGCGCCATGCCTGCACCGGCTGCGGCGTGCACATGTACGGCCCGGTCGAGCGCGACCATCCCTTCAAGGGCCTGTCCTTCATCCATCCGGAGCGCTTCGAGGAGGACGGCTGGTCGCCGCCGGGCTTTGCCGCCTTCGTGTCGTCGATCATCGAATCCGGCGTCGACCCCAGCCGCATGGACGGCATCCGCGGCCAGCTGAAGTCGATCGGGCTCGAACCCTATGACTGCCTCAACCCCGGCCTGATGGACTACATCGCCACCTGGACGGCGAAGAAGTCGGGAGCCTTGGCGGCCTGATGGCAGGCGGGAGCCATACCTGCAGGCGCTGAATGGCCCTTGCGTGAAGTAGCTCATGGACCGTGTCGACGGGCGATCGGATGATCGTCCGTCGCCGTTCTGTCGCAGGGCAGTTGACCGGAGGGGTTCATGCAAGCGCTCTTGATTGCAGCGGCGGTGCTCGTCATCGGGCTCGCCTTGGCCTATGGCATCAAGCGGTTTTCGCTGGGAGACAGCGTGACGCTGATCGCATTGATGCTGATCCCGCTCCTAACCTACGGCGTCATTTCCGGCGACATCAGCGAATTCACCGCGCCCGGTGGCTGGGGCGCGAAGTTTCGCGAGGAAGCCAAGAAGAAGATCGACCCGGTTCCTATCAGTTCTTCGATCGTTGAGGGTGAATTCGTCGCCAAGGGCGACTTCGTCCAGCTCGACAATGTCGACCGCAACCTCGCGCCCGGCGAGCCGGTCTCCATGACGCTGCAGCTTGGTCGTGGCGGTTACTACGAGGCACCGGTCATCGCCCAGTATATTCGGGTCCTCTCCCAGCACGACCCGGAGATGTCGGTGGTGGTGATAGACCCAGCGGGCAAATATGTCGCCTCGGCGAAGGGCAGCGTCGTGCTGGCGCAATTGACCGACACCAAGAACCCCGACCAGATCAACCGGCTGATGGACGCGCTGCGTGGATCAAATCCGGCGCCGATCCTGAAGATCGGCGGTTTCTCCGACAAATCCATCGCCGACACGGCCAGCAATGTCGAAGCCTTGCGCAAAATGCAAAGCGAGAATACAGCCCGGCTGGTGGCTGTTACGCCCGAAGGGGCGCCCGAGGGCGTCGTGCTGCGCGACATGATCGTCACCCGGTTGCTGGTCGAGCTGGCGCCGCAAGACAAATAGCAGCCAGGAGCCTCCGATCGCCCGGGAAGTCATCATCTACGTCGATGCCGACGCCTGCCCGGTCAAGGCCGAGGTAGAGAAGGTCGCGGAACGTCATGGCGTCGTCGTCACTTACGTCTCCAATGGCGGCCTGCGCCCCTCGCGCGATCCGATGATCCGCAACGTCGTCGTCTCCAAGGGAGCGGATGCGGCGGATGACTGGATCGTCGAGAATGCCAGACCCAACGACGTGGTGGTGACTGCCGACATCCCGCTTGCAGCGCGCACGGTGGCGCTCGGCGCGCATGTGCTCGGCCCCACCGGCCGCCCGTTCACGCCAGAAACAATCGGCATGGCTGTCGCGATGCGCGATTTGAAGCAGCATCTGCGCGAGACCGGCGAGAGCCGCGGCTTCAACGCCGCCTTCACACCGAAGGACAGGTCGAACTTTCTCGGCGAGCTCGACCGCATCTTGCGGCGGGCGCTCAAATCCGCCACACCGGACTGATCCGAACGCCTTTCGGGGGCCGGGAATGGGTAGCGATACATCCCTCGACACGCCGATACATCGGCACATGCAGTTCGCTTTGGCCGCAGCCTTCGGCATCGTCGCGCTGCTTCTTGCACTGCTTTTGCGCCTGCCGCTCCCCTATTCGATCGGCGCCAACGTGTTCTTTGCGACCTTCATCATCTTGGTCCTTGCCTTGATGCCGAGGCTTACCGGCCGCTATCTCAGCAAGAACGCGCGCGCCACCGATCTTCCGGTGTTGCTGATCTTCGCCGTTACCCTCTTTGTCGTCGCCATCGCCATCGGCTCGCTGTTCCAGCTCATTAACCAGAAGGATGCCGCGCATCCATGGGAGATCCTGTTTGCGATGCTGTCGATCCCGCTTGGCTGGTTCACCATTCACGCCATGGCGGCCCTGCACTATGCGCATGTCTATTGGATGGGCGGTGATCAGGTCGACGAGAAAACCAAGACGAAGATTCCGGTCGGCGGCCTCGACTTTCCCGGCGACAAAAGGCCGGAAGGTTGGGATTTCCTCTATTTCGCAACCATCATCGGCATGACCGCGCAGACGGCCGACACTGCGATCACGACCTCGCACATGCGCCAAGTCGTGCTCATCCATTCGATCCTGACGTTTTTCTTCAACACGGTGATCGTTGCCGCCGCGGTCAATCTCGCGGTCAGCCTGGGCGCTCCGTAATAAATCCGTGATCGCATGAAACATTGCCTTGTGCGGCGACGTATTGAGGGGAAGACAATGACCTGAAAAGGCCGCGTCGGATAGCGTGGCTGGAGGACGGAATGGATTCTGCTGCCACAAGCCAACCCGCCACCGAGGCGAAGGACACGACGCTGATTTACCGGCAGTCGCGCTGGACGCGCCTGACCCACTGGCTGTGGGCCTTCACGCTGTTCTTCATGCTGCTTTCCGGCCTGCAGATCTTCAACGCGCGGCCGCAACTTTATGTCGGCAAGGAATCGGGTTTCGCCTACAACAACACCATCCTCCAAATCGGTGCCGAGAATACCGACAATGGCCCCCGGGGCTATACGGAAGTCTTCGGGCACCGCTTCGACACAACCGGCGTGCTCGGCTGGTCCGGCCCTCCTGGACAGGAAACGCCGCGCGCCTTCCCGGCTTGGGCGACGATCCCCTCCTACTATGACCTCGGCACCGCTCGCGTCGTGCATTTCTTCTTCGCCTGGGTGCTCTCGGCCACCTTGCTGGTCTGGCTGGTCGCCGGCCTCATCAACGGCCATATCCGTCGCGATCTGGCGCCGCGTGTCGAAGATCTGCGCAAGCTGCCGCGCGACATCGTCGACCATGCGAAGCTGAAATTCCACCACACGCGCGAATACAACACGCTGCAGAAAATTGCCTATGGCGGCGTGCTCTTCGTGCTGTTGCCGCTGATGATCATCACCGGCCTCGCGATGTCGCCGAGCATGAATTCGGTGCTGCCCTGGCTGAATGAAATCCTCGGCGGCCGGCAGACGGCGCGCACCATCCACTTCACCGTCATGGTGCTGCTCGTCCTCTTCTTCATCATCCACATGCTGATGATCCTCGCCGCCGGCCCGATCAACGAGCTGCGCTCGATCATCACCGGCTGGTACCGCACCGACCCGCCCGCAAAGCAAGACCAGCCAACCGAGAGGAGCGCCTGACATGGCAAAATTCCAGATCAGTCGCCGGAAATTTTTGACCTCTGCCAGCCTCGGCCTGTCAGGCATCGCGCTGTCAGGCTGCGATGCCTTCGACAGCGGGCTCGGCGTTGGCGGCGGACTGCGCAGCTTTCTCGAAAACGCCAACGGCCTGACCTGGCGCGCGCAGCGCCTGCTTGCCGGCCGCGACGCGCTGGCGCCGGAATTCACCGAGGCGGACATCCGCCAGCCGCAGCGGCCGAATGGCGTCACCGCGCCCGACGACGACACCTACAAGGGCCTGCTCGCCAACAATTTCGCCGACTGGCGCCTGGAGGTCACCGGTCTCGTCGAGAAGCCGCTGTCGCTCAGCCGCGAGCAGCTCCAGAACATGCCGAGCCGCACCCAGATCACGCGACACGACTGCGTCGAAGGCTGGAGCTGCATTGCCAAATGGACCGGCACGCCGCTGTCGCTGGTGCTCGACCAGGCCGTGGTGAAGCCTGAGGCGCGCTACGTCATGTTCCATTGCCTCGACACGATCGAGCAGAGCCTCTCCGGCGATATCAAATATTACGGCTCCATCGACCTGATCGATGCTCGTCACCCGCAGACCATCCTGGCCTATGGCGTCAACGGCAAGCCGCTGCCGGTGGAAAACGGCGCGCCGCTGCGCGTGCGGGTCGAGCGCCAGCTCGGCTACAAGATGCCGAAATATCTCTACAAAATAGAGCTGGTCGACAGCTTCACCGCCATCGGCGGCGGCCGCGGCGGCTATTGGGAGGACAATGGCTACGACTGGTATGGCGGGATTTGATGACCCCTCGCCTGCAGGCTGAACACGATCTTGCGTCGGCCGAACTCAACGCCATTGAGGAACGCCTCAACAGCGACAACCGGCTTCTCACCGGCCGCGATGACGACCGGGGTCTCGTCTTTGCGCTGCGGGACGAAACCGGACGCGCAGTCGGCGTCGCCGCCGGCTATTCCTGGGCGGGGATCGCCGAGCTCGAGTTGATGTGGGTCGAGGAATCCTATCGGGGCCGAGGCCATGCAAAGGCGTTGTTGAATGCCTTCGTTGCCGAGGCCGCCGCTCGAGGCGCGCGGCGGATTTGGGTTTCGACACACGACTTCCAGGCGCCCGGCTTGTACCAAAAAGCCGGCTTCGAGCGTATGGCCGAATTCGCCGGATGGCCTGAAGGCCATTCCAACATCGTCCTTTGCAAGACGATGGCTCGCCGATAGGCAGCGGCCGGACGCGTCTTGCGTTCGGCATGCAGACCTTGGCGACGGATCATTCGTCCGGATTATCCACCATGCAGCCGACGCCATGGCATCCCTGATAGTTGCCGTGGGTATCGAAATTGGGGTTGCCGTCCCTGTCGAATTGCGGCGTCGGATCGATCGACCGGTCGTCGCGGCGCGGCTTGGGCCTCGGATAGTAATTGTCAGAATGGTGGCCGTGCTGGTTGCTGCTGTCGAGGATCGCGCCGACGATGCCCCCGACGATGATCGCCGCCGCCGCATCGCCGGGAGACGGCCTGCGGCCGGAACCCGCGACCATGAATTCCGCCGAGCAGCCATTGTCGACCCAGATGCCACCGCCGTCATAGCCCCAGCTCCGGCCGAACTGGCAGCGCGACTTCGACAGCCGGTTGGTCAGTTGCACGCCGCCGCGCGTGTCGACCCCGCAATAGGAGTAGCGATAGTCCGCGCTGGAACAGACCACGCGTTTGGGGCCTGCCGCCTGCGCGGCATCGGGCAAAAGCGACAGCTTTGCCGGATTGCCGAAAGCGCAGGCCAGGAACATCATCGAACCGGTAACCGCCATCCGCGCCGACATCGGCAAATCTCCATCAGGTTCCGCTATCGACAGAATGGCACCTCTGTGTAAATCTGACAACCAGAGGGGCCAGCAGCGAGGTTGTATTCATGCGCGCTAAGATATTCGCCGCGATTATACTTGCTCTTTCTGCCTGGTTGACTCTTTTGCCGGCTCGCGCCGACGACAGTCTCAAACGCGTTATCGACCAGAAGACGCTGACGGTCGGGGTGGCAATCAATCCGCCCTGGATCCTCAAGAAGGCCGACGGCAAGTTCGCGGGCTACGATGTCGATCTGACCAATGCGCTCGCCTCGGATCTCGGCGTTGAGTTGAAGCTGGTCGAGGTGCCCTGGAACGACCTGAAGGCGCGGCTGCTCAAGGGTGACTTCGACCTGATCGCGGCCGGCTATGCCAGCACGCCGGAGCGCGCCCGCGAGGTCGTATTCTCCAACCCCACGGGCGCCGCCGACATCCGCATGGTTGCCTCCATTGCCAGCCTCGGCAAGCGGCCGGGCAAGACGCTGACGGCGCCTGGCTACAAGATCGCCGTGCTCTCCAATTCCACCGATGAGGCGGCCGCCAAGGAAGCCTTCCCGAAGGCGAGCATCCTGTCCTTCGACAACACCGCAGACGTCTTTGCCGCGCTCATCGGCGGCAATGCGCAGGCCATGGTGGCCACGTCGCCGACGCCGCAAATGGCGGCCAGGCTTTATGACGCGAAGTTCAAGCTGGTGGGCGGCCCGCTGCTGCGCACGCCGGAAGCCTTCGCCTTGCGCCCCGACGACATTCGCCTCATCCAATACGTCAACAACTGGATCGGCGCGCGCACCGCTGACGGCACCATCGCGGGCATCCGACGCTACTGGTTCGGCGGCTTCAAGTGGATGTCACGCTTCGACACTGGCGCCAAGCCGGAACAAGCGAAGCCGAAGCAGTAGCCTCAAGCCACTTTTTCTAGCAGCGGCTTGAGCGCCGGATGGATCTCCGGCGAGGCATGCTTGATCAGCGTGAGCAGCGCGCGCTCGTTGTCGCGCAGCGGACGTTTGCCCTCGCCGATGCGCTCGGCCAGCCACTTGGCCTCGCCGGCGTCGATCGTTTCGGCGCGGCGGGCGAGCGCTTCGGCCGCACGGTTCTTGGCCTCCCACTCGGCCTCGATATCGCCGGGCGAATGGTAGGCACCGAGGATGCCGGCAAGCCCACCCGACACCATGCGGCTAAAGAAGCCGCCGATCTCCGGGTCGGCATGCTCCAGGAAGGTTTCGTGGCGCAGCGCCACCTCGCGCGTGGGCGGCTCGTAGCCGGCCGAGCACATGACGTAATTGGCGATCGCCTTGACGAAGAGGTCGTTCCAGGAAGGATCGTTGCTGGCCGCCGCGGTCTGGTCGTTGATCCTGAACAGGATCTCGGCTTCAGCCTTGGTGATGGCGATGTTGCCGTCGCCGCCATAGGCATAGAGGATGCGGCGCAAGAGATCGACCTCGGCCTTGGCGATCAGCCCGGGCACAAGGTCGCCGCCGAGCATAAGCGGGCCCTTGCCGTCGATCACCGCGTTGGCGACCTGCTCCAGCGCATAGGCCGAGAGCCTGCTGGGCGACGATTTTGCTTCCTCCAGCACATGCACCAGGAGCTCGAGCTCGGTGCGGCTGTCGACCATACCGTCGCGCGAGATGGTGCGGACCAGCCAGCCGGCATTCTCCCCGGAGATATAGCCTTCCGGCTTTTCCTGGTGGACGACGTAGTCGGTCACGGCTTCGACGAAGAACGGCGCCCATTCCGGGCACTTGTCGCGCGCCGTCTGATCGAGCGCGAACAGCGCCTCGGCCTCGCCGCACGTCACGACGCCGTCGGCGAACACTTCGCGCCGCAGCATCGTCACGTCCTCGGCCGTGATGCGGTTCTTGGAGGTCAGCCCCGCCACCGGAGCGCTCATGATCAATTCGCCCATTGCCGTCCCTGCCCCTTCGCCGATTCCTGGCGAACCCCGATAGTCGTCCATACAGCCTATCAGCAGTGTCTTGAGAAACCGGCAAACCGCTTGGTTAGCGAAGACTTGTCGTCAACATGTCGCTGGGAGGTGACAAGGTGTCGCCGACGGGCTATGGATGGCGTGTCGAGGACTCAGGCGACTGAGTCCCACCTGTTTGCGGGAGAGAACAGCGAGAGCTGTCGCCGAAGGGGAAATCGCCCGAAATCTCTCAGGCAAAAGAACCGTGGACGGGAAAGACAACTCTGGAAAGTCGGGAATCTTCCCGCGCCGAAGGTGTAAGCGCTGCCGACAGAGTTACGGGGCGCGAGTCTCTCAGGCTTCAGACAGAGGGGCACGGACTAGGCCGCCAGCGGCGGTCGATTGCGTGCGACTCTGGAGAAGACATGACGGACGAAGCCACCAAACACCTACCCCTCGAGGATTTGCATAACGCCGCAGGCGCGCGCTTCGGCGCGTTCGCCGGCTGGTCGATGCCGCTGACTTATCCAGCGGGCGTGATGAAGGAGCACCTTCACACGCGCGAGCATGCCGGCCTGTTCGACATCTCGCATATGAAGCTGTTCGAGGTCGCCGGCCTGGGCGCCGCCTCGCTTCTCAACCGTGCCTGTCCGCTCGATGCCGGCGCGCTGGAGATTTCCCAGTCCAAATACACTTTTTTCCTCAATGAGGCCGCCGGCATCATCGACGACCTGATCGTCACGCGGCTCGGCGATGATCGCTTCATGGTGGTGGCCAACGCCGGCAATGCAGTCGAGGACGAGAAGCACTTGAGCGCCCTGGTCGCCGATTTCGACGCCAAGGTCGAGCCGCTCGACCGCGTCTTCCTGGCCATCCAGGGACCGGACGCCTGGGCCGCGCTTGCGAGGGCCGGCATCGAAACCGGCTCGCTGCTCTTCATGCATGGAGTGGAGCCCCGGAAAAACTGGTTCATGAGCCGCTCCGGCTACACCGGCGAGGACGGTTTCGAGATCGGGCTGCCGGAGGCGGATGCCCGCGATCTCGTGGCGAAGCTGCTGAAGGACGAGCGCGTGCAGTGGATCGGCCTTGCCGCTCGCGACAGCCTGCGGCTGGAGGCCGGGCTCTGCCTGCACGGCCAGGACCTGACGCCCGAGATCGACCCGGCAAGCGCCGGTCTGATGTGGGCCATCCCCAAGGATGTCCGCGCCTCCGGTCATTTCATCGGCGCCGACGCGCTGCGCTCGATCCTCGAGCGCAGCGCGTCGCAGAAGCGCGTCGGCCTGAAGCCCGACGGCCGTCAGCCGGTGCGCGCCGGGGCGGCGCTGGTCGACGCCGACGGCAATCCGGCAGGCCATGTCACCTCGGGCGGTTTCGGCCCCTCGGCAGGCCACCCGGTCGCCATGGGCTACGTCAACACCGCGCTGGCCAAGCCCGGCGCCAGACTGTTCGCCGACGTCCGCGGGACGAAAATACCGGTCGACGTCACCTCGCTCCCCTTCACGCCACATCGCTACCGCAAAGGATGAATTCCCGATGGCAAACACCTATTTCACGGAAGACCATGAATGGCTGCGCGTCGAAGGCGGAGTCGCCACCGTCGGCATCACCGACTACGCGCAGGAGCAGCTCGGCGATCTCGTCTTCGTCGAACTGCCCGAAATCGGCCGCAAGCTCGCCAAGGGCGACACCGCGGTCGTCGTCGAATCCGTCAAGGCGGCGTCGGACGTTTACGCGCCGGTCGACGGCGAGATCACCGAAGCCAACACATCGCTGTCATCCGACCCTTCATTGGTCAATTCGGCGGCGACCGGCGACGGCTGGCTTTGGAAGATGAAGCTTTCCAACGAGAGCCAGCTCGCCAGCCTCATGGATGAGGCCGCCTACAAAGCCCATATCGGCTGATATCAGGATTTTGGAAATGACCGCAGCACCTATTCCTTTCTCAGCCCGTCATATCGGCCCCGGCATCAACGATGTCAGGGCGATGCTCGCCGTGATCGGCGTTCCGTCCGTCGAGACGCTGATCAGCCAGGCCGTGCCGAGATCGATCCGGCTCGACCAGCCGCTCGACCTGCCCGCCGCCGCCAGCGAAGCGGAAGCGCTAGCCGAATTGTCGGAGATGATGGCGAAGAACACGGTGCTGAAGAGCTTCATCGGCGCCGGCTACCATGGTGTCTTTGTGCCGCCGGTCATCCAGCGCAACCTTTTCGAGAACCCGGCCTGGTACACGGCCTATACGCCCTACCAGGCCGAGATCAGCCAGGGCCGCCTGGAAATGCTGTTCAACTTCCAGACTTTGGTGACGGAGCTCACGGGCCTGCCGGTGGCATCCGCCTCGCTGCTCGATGAAGCCACCGCCGTCGCCGAAGCCGTCGGCATCGCGCTTCGCCATCACCGCGACAAGCGCACCAAGGTAGCGCTCGCCGGCACGCCGCATCCGCAAACGCTCGACGTCGTGCGCACCCGCGCCGAGCCGCTCGGCACCGAAGTCGACGGCGAGACCATCGACGACAACACCGCCGCCCTGCTCGTCTCCTGGCCGGACACGTTCGGTGTCTATGGCGACCACAAGGCGGCGATCGAGAAGGCTCGCGCCACCGGCGCGCTGGTCGTCTTCATCGCCGATCCGCTTGCGCTTACGCTGACCGATGCGCCGGCAAAGCTCGGCGCCGACATCGCCGTCGGTCCGATGCAGCGTTTTGGCGTGCCGATGGGCTTTGGCGGCCCGCACGCCGCCTATTGCGCCGTTTCCGACAGGCTGACCCGCCTGATGCCCGGCCGCCTTGTCGGCCAGTCGACCGATACCATGGGTCGCCCGGGCTACCGGCTGGCGCTGCAGACGCGCGAGCAGCATATCCGCCGCGACAAGGCGACCTCCAACATCTGCACCGCGCAGGCGCTGCTTGCCAACATGGCGACGGCCTATGCCATCTGGCACGGCCCCACCGGCCTGCAGGCGATCGCCGAGCGCATTCACACCCTCGCCAACCGCCTTGCGGCGGGGCTGAAGGCGGCGGGCGTGACAGTTCTGGGCACACACCGCTTCGACACGGTGACGGCGGAAGTGAAGGGTAAGGCCGCGGCAACAGCCGCCGCTGCCGAAAAGACCGGCCGGCTGCTGCGCGTCATCGATGCCGACCGCGTCAGCATCGCCTTCGACGAGACCTCGACGGAAGCCGACCTGGAGGCGATCGCGGCCTTGTTCGGCGCCAAGTCCGACACGGTGGAAGCCGGCTCCATGCCCGGCAGGCCGCGCGGCAAGGAGTTCCTTACCCAGCCGGTCTTCCATGAGAACCATTCCGAGACCGACATGATGCGCTTCCTGCGCCGGCTGGCCGACAAGGATCTCGCGCTCGACCGCGCCATGATCCCGCTCGGCTCCTGCACGATGAAGCTCAACGCCGCCGCCGAGATGATGCCGGTGAGCTGGTGGAATGTCGCCAACCTGCATCCCTTTGCGCCCGCTGGCCATTCGGCAGGCTACCGCGCCATGGTCGGCGACCTGGAGGCCTGGCTGTCGGAGATCACCGGTTTCGACGCGGTCAGCCTGCAGCCCAATGCCGGCAGCCAGGGCGAATATGCCGGTTTGCTCGCCATCCGCGCCTATCACCGCTCGCGCGGTGAAAGCCATCGCACTGTCTGCCTGATCCCATCCTCCGCGCATGGCACCAATCCGGCGAGTGCTGCGATGGCGGGCATGAGCGTCGTCGTCGTGCGCTGCGCCGAGGACGGCAGTATCGACATGGACGATCTGAGGGCCAAGGCCAACGAGCATTCCAAGAACCTCGCGGCACTGATGTTCACTTACCCCTCGACTCATGGCGTCTACGAGGAAGGTGCGCGCCACCTCTGTGCCCTGATCCACGAGCATGGCGGCCAGGTCTATTTCGACGGCGCCAACCTCAACGCCCTGGTCGGCCTCGCCCGACCGGGCGACATCGGCGCCGACGTCTGCCACATGAATTTGCACAAGACCTTCTGCATCCCGCATGGCGGCGGCGGCCCGGGCGTCGGCCCGATCGGCGTCAGGGCGCACCTGAAACCCTATCTGCCGGGCCATGTCACGGAAGGATCCGCGCATGCGGTGGCCGCCGCGCCCTTCGGCAGCGCTTCCATCCTGCCGATTACATGGATGTATATCCGCATGATGGGCGGCGCAGGCCTGAAGCAGGCAACCGAGACGGCGATCGTTTCCGCCAACTACGTGGCGACGCGGCTCGCGCCGCACTTCCCGCTCCTCTACAAAGGCAGGCACGACCGTATCGCCCATGAGTGCATCCTCGACACACGCGTGCTCAAGGAGAGCGCCGGCATCAGCGTCGACGACATCGCCAAGCGCCTCATCGACTACGGCTTCCACGCGCCGACCATGTCGTTCCCGGTTGCCGGCACGCTGATGGTCGAGCCGACCGAATCCGAGCCCAAGCGCGAGCTCGACCGTTTCTGCGAGGCGATGATTGCGATCGCCGGCGAGGCGGCCAAGGTGGCGAAGGGCGAGTGGCCGCTCAACGACAACCCTCTGGTCAATGCCCCGCACACCGCCGCCGAGGCGCTGACTAGCGCATGGACTCATCCCTACTCGCGGCTCGAGGCGGCCTATCCTGCCGATGACGCCGATCTGTCGGCGAAATACTGGCCGCCGGTATCGCGCATCGACAACGTCGCCGGCGACCGCAACCTGGTCTGCTCCTGCCCGCCGCTAACGGAATATCTCGGCGCCGCGGAGTAACCGAAGCGGATTCAGGCGGAACGCAAGGCCGGCCCCGCGTCGGGCTGGCCGGTCTTTTCCTGAACGACGACGCGATTCCTGCCGCCGCGCTTGGCGGCATAGAGCGCGGCGTCCGCCTCGGCCAGCACCTCGTCCAGGGTCCGGCCGTCGGCGGCGCCAAATCCCATGCCGCCGCTGACGCTGCTGCGCAGCGGGCCGCGATGGGTCGGAACGATTTCGGTACCGAAAGCGACGCCGATCCGGCTTGCCATGTCATGCGCCTTTTCCGGCGTCATGCGCGACATGACGAGCGCGAATTCCTCGCCGCCCAGCCGGAAGGCGTCGACCCCGGTCCGGCCGTATTTCTTGATCACCGCCGCGAAGCGGCAAAGCACCTGATCGCCGACGGGATGGCCGAAGACGTCGTTGGTCGCCTTGAAATGGTCGAGATCGAACATCGCGACCGCCATGAACGGACCGAAGCTGCGATCCCCGTAAAGCTCGCTCAGCGCCCTGCGGTTCATCAGGCCGGTCAACGGATCGGTCATCGTCTCGGCCTTGAGCTCGATCTGCGCCTGCAGATGGTGCAGCGAAAGCGTCAGCGCGCCGAGGCCGGTCATGCAGGCGACCGCGACGACGGAGTTCAACCGCTCAGCCCAGTTGTCGGGCGCAGCGCCGAGAACCCATTGCCCCTGCACCAGCAGCACCAGGCCGCACAGCGCGAAGGATACACCGCAGGCCCCGCTCAGGAACGAAACGACGAGCAGGATCCGCCGGTCGTGATCCCCCTTCATCCAGAACATCGTTCCGATCGCCGCGAGCAGCGCCGTCACGGCCGCGTAAGTGATCTGGAAGCCGATGCCGTCGAAACCGAGATAGGTGAAAGCGGCGCAGGCGGCCATGGCTGCCAGCGTCGGCAGGATGGCGCGACGGTAGTCGCGAAAGCCCAGATACTGCATGGCCGACAGGCAGATGACGAGGAAGCCCAGCGTGAGCAGTGCAAGCACCAGTTGGCAGAGCCGGGGATCCGCATCCTTCGTGTAGCGCCAGAACGCGACGACATGGGCGACGAGCACGAGAATGCCGCCGGCGACCGTCAGCACGAAGCGCGCCCGCGGAGTGGTGAGCCAGATCGCGAACATGGTGATGCTAAGGCACGTGCCCGACAGCGCCGCCGCGAGCAGGAGCGAACTGAAATCCAACATTGGTGAGCCGCAAGCCTCTTGGGATTATCGGTTGCGCTGCATTCTAGGTTAACGGCGGCCCGCCGACACCGTTTTCAGATAATCTTTCGACCCAACCTTCGGACAAGGTTTACAAAGCATCCACTACTTCGCAGGACTGATGTGAAGACTGAGGACGTTCTGGTTTATATTGAAACAGTTCTGTTTCCGCCATCACGAGACCATCCGCCGGAAAAACGGCGCGCCCGATATTTTTGCATCGGGCAAACCGGCCGACAGGGCGGGCATTCGCTAGGTGCAATCGATTATCGGGCGCGCTTGGCCCGTTTTTGGGACGTGCGGGTCCACCCCTTGGCCGGATGAACCATGAAGGGCTCTAGCTCTTGTCGAGCAAAGCCAGGTTGGCATTGACCACGGTCTGGTCGGCCAGGCCGGCCCTGGCTTCGAGCAGCAGCGCCCTTGCCTTCTTCTTGTTGCCGCGCAGCAGCTGCGAATAGCCCATATTGTTGACGATCTGCGGCTTGCGCCCGGCGACCCTCAGCAACTGGGCATAGGCGCGGTCGGCGAAGTCGAAGCGGCCGAGCTCGTCATAGGAGGCGGCAAGCCCCATCCAGGCTTCCGCATTGTCGGCCTTGAGCTCCACCGCCTTGCGGAAATGCTGCTCGGCAAGGCCGAAATTCGCCTCGCGGAACTGCGCCTTGCCCTCCACCAGGTCGCTGGCGCTGATGTCCTTGGCCGTTGGCTGGATCGCGGTGGTCTTGGTCGTGTCGACGTTCGCGTTCGTCGTGCAGCCGGTGATCATCAAGACGGCCGCCAATGCCGCCGCTGTCGTGGGAAGTCCGTGACGCATGCCCCTGCCCCATCGCCCGATTTGCCGGGTCGTTCTTCAGCAAGGACCATAAAGGACAGCGATTAAGCTTCGGTGCCGAAATGCCCCTAAATTTTGGTTGCGCGCAAAGGATGCGTTAACCAGTACGCTGCAGACCGGCATCACCTGAATATCAACACACCTCAGTGCGACGTCAGCTTCACGACGATCGGAATAATGGCGACCATCAGCACCACCGGCAGGATGCAAACCGTCACCGGCACCGACATCTTGGCCGGCAAGGCATGCGCCTTCTCCTCGGCGAGCGACATGCGCTTGTGGCGCATTTCGTCGGAAAAGACGCGCAGCGCGCCCGACAGGCTGGTGCCTAGCTCCTTGGACTGCTGCAGCAGCGTTGCAAAGGAGCGCACCTCGTCGAGGCTGAGGCGGTCGGCGAGCGCCTTCAATGCATCGTCGAGGCTGCGGCCGGCCCTGAGCTCGAGCGACACCAATTGCAGGTTCTGGCTGAGCGACGGATAGGTCCTGGCGAGTTCCTTCGAGACTCGCTCGATGCCGGCCTCCATGCTCATGCCGGCGTCGGAGCAGACGATCATCAGGTCCATGAAATCGGGAAAGCCGTTGCGGTATTCGCGCATCTTTTCCCGCACCTTCTGCGTCAGCACCAGGCCCGGCAGGAAATAGCCGGCCGCTCCCGACAGGATGATGAAGGTCCAGCGGCTGGTCACGGTCGACTCGGCGCTGGCCGCCCAGTGGTTGATCAGGAACGCGCCAAGTGCTGCGCCGACCAGCGCGGCAAAACGGATCAGGAAGAACATGCCGACGGCGCGCGGCTCCATATAGCCGGCCTGGATCAGCTTCAGGCGCAACCGCGCGACGTTTTCCGGGTCGCTCTTGGCGTAGAATTCCTGCGCCCGCTTCACCGCCTTCTCGCGCACGGCGCTGGTGTTCTTCCTTGGCGCCGGCTCTGCCTGCTCGATCGGCTGGACCACCTCGACCTTCAACCGGCGCTTGACTTCGTTGCGATCGCCCTTGGCGACGACCAGCGGCCAGGCCACCGCACCGCCGCCCAGCACCAGCAAAAGCACCGCCACCGGCATCAGCGATGTCGGCGCGAGCGAGGCGAGGAAGCGGATGATGTCTTCCATCTCAGAACCTGAAATTCGACATCTTGAACATGATGGCGTTGCCGAGCAGCAGCCACAGAATGGAACCGCCCAGCATATACCAGGTCTTCGGTATCCCCCACACATCGCGGTAGAACTGCGGCATGAGCACCATGATGGCGGTGAACAGAAGCACCGGCACGGCGGTCAGGATATAGGCCGACATGCGGCCTTCGGTCGAAATGGCGCGCACCTTGCGCCGCAGCTTGCCGCGCTCGCGGATCGTCGCCGACAGCCCGTCCAGGATCTCGCGCAGATTGCCGCCGGAACTGCTCTGGATCGACACGGCGGTGACGAACAGCGGCAGATCCTCATGGCCAACCCGTTCGAACAGGTTGTTAAGCGCCGAAACCAGATCGGAGCCATAAGTCACCTCGTCGGCCACGACGCCGAACTCGGTGCCGATCGGATCGGCCATCTCACGCGCCACCATCGCAATCGCCACCGGCACCGGATGGCCGGCCTTGAGGCCGCGCGTGATCAGCTCCAGCGCCTCCGGCAACTGCAGGCCGAAGCGCTTGTGCCGGCGCTTGCGCAGAAAACGCATCGCCATCACCGGCAAGACCGGCGACAGCACCAGGAACAAGCCCAGGCCGAACAGCAGAGGCAGGCCGTACCAGACGGCGACAAGCGCCAGAGCGAAAGCCACGCCCGAGGTGATCATGAGGAACTTGGGCAGCGGCATGACCATGCCGGACTGCGTGCGCAAGGCGCGAAAGCGATCGAAGGAAAACAGGGACATGCCGCCTTCGACGCCGCGCTCCTTGCGCAACTGGATCAGCACCTGCTCCTGGCTGATCTTGTTCTCCGCCAACTTCATGCGGCGGTTGATCGCCGTGCGCTTGTCGCTGCGGCCGGCATAGAGCAGGTAGCAGCCTTCGGCGATCATGATGCCGGTGAGCGCCGCCGCGGCGTAGACAGCGTAGATCGGGCTGAACCCCTCGAGCACCGGCTACTCCTGCGGCCGGCCGGGTTCGAAATATTTGCCCGGAAATTCGATGCCCATGTTGCGCAGG
This sequence comes from Mesorhizobium sp. LEGMi-168a, assembly GCF_058312955.1. Classification (NCBI taxonomy): domain Bacteria; kingdom Pseudomonadati; phylum Pseudomonadota; class Alphaproteobacteria; order Hyphomicrobiales; family Phyllobacteriaceae; genus Mesorhizobium; species Mesorhizobium sp. LEGMi-168a. The sequence continues at coordinate 59,222 of NZ_JBZEGV010000007.1, read as the reverse complement.
TCCTCGAGGAAGCGCGGGCGAATGCCCGTCGCCTCGAAATGACCGAGGATCTTGCCGTCCGCCTCCATGCCGGTGCGCACGAAGCGGAAGATCTCCTGCATCTGGATGACGTCGCCTTCCATGCCCGTCACCTCGGCGACGCTGGTCACCTTGCGCTTGCCGTCGGACAGGCGCGTCAGTTGCACGATGATGTCGAGCGCGCTGGCGATCTGGCTGCGGATCGACTGTACCGTCATCGGCATGCCGGTCATGCCGAGCATCTGCTCGAGGCGCGAGATGGCGTCGCGCGGCGTGTTGGCGTGAATGGTCGCCATCGAGCCTTCATGGCCGGTGTTCATCGCCTGCAGCATGTCGAAGGCTTCTTCGCCGCGGCACTCGCCGAGGATGACGCGATCGGGACGCATGCGCAGCGCGTTCTTGACCAGGTCGCGCTGCTTGAGCTCGCCATGGCCCTCGATGTTCGCGGGCCGCGTTTCCATGCGCGCGACATGCGGCTGCTGCAATTGCAGCTCGGCGGCGTCCTCGATGGTGATCAGGCGCTCGTCCTCGGGAATGAAGGCCGACAACGCGTTGAGCATCGTCGTCTTGCCGGTACCGGTGCCGCCGGAGATGATCGTGGTCTTGCGGGCATGCACGGCCGCCGCCAGTACCTCGGCCATGTTCTGGGTGATGGCGCCGAACTCGACCAGCTTGTGCAGACCGAGCTTGTTCTTGGAGAATTTGCGGATCGATACCAGCGGCCCGTCGACGCCGACCGGCCGGATGGCGGCGTTGAAGCGCGAGCCGTCGAGCATGCGAGCGTCGACCATCGGCTGCGATTCATCGACGCGGCGACCGACTGCCGCGACGATTTTGTTAATGATTCGAAGCAGATGCGCCTCGTCCTTGAACGGGATGTGGACCTGCTGCAGCTTGCCGCGTTTTTCGACGAAGCAGTTCTGATGGCCGTTGATCAGGATATCGTTGATCTCCGGATCCTTGAGCAGCGGCTCCAGCGGGCCGAGGCCGACCATCTCGTCGACGATGTCGTCGACCAGCGCGTCGAGCTCGGCGGTATTGATCGCCATCCGCTCCTCGCGCGTCTTTTCCGAAACGAACTCATGCACCTGGCGGCGCATTTCGTCCTTGGGCAGCCGCTCCAGCGCGACGAGATTGATCTCCTCGAGCAGCATGCGGTGGATGCGCACGCGCGCGTCGAGCACCTTGTTGGCGCTTTTCGCGGGCGCGTGGTCCGGCTTTGGCGCAGCCGGCTTGCGGGTCGTCGGAATGACCACGGCATGATGCGCGACAGGCGCTGGTTCGGGCGGCCGCTGCGGACGGGCGTCGCGGTTCTGCAGGGTGGAGAAGCGGCTGCTCATCCTGCTTTCCTCTTCAAGAGGCCCTTGCCGAGGCCGAACAGCGACTTCGATTTTGTCGTCGTCGTGACCGCCTCTTCCGGCAGGATGATCTTCTTCAGGTCGTTGACGACATTGGCGTTGGGATCGATGTCGTGCAGCGGCACGCCGCGGTCGACGGCCTCGCGCACCAGCCGGTAGTTATTGGAGATGCCGCCGACGAAGTGCTCGCCGAGAATATCCTCGACGTCGGCCTGCTTGATGCCGCTGTCGAACATCTTCTGCTCGAAGCGATTGACGATCACGCTGGGCTTCACTTCCCGGCCGGCGGTCTCATAGATGGCCTGGATAAGACGCTGCGTATGCCTGAGACAAGGCACCGTCATCTCGGCGACGATGTAGAGCTTGTTGGAGCCGAGCAGCACCGTCTCGGTCCATGGGAACCAGGTGCGCGGCATGTCGATGACGACATTGTCGAAATAGGCCGAGACGAGGTCGAGCATGCGCACCACGACATCGGTCTTGAACGAGCGCATTTCCGAAGGGCGCGTGGGCGCGGCAAGCACGCAGAGCCCGCTCGCATGCTTGGAGAGCATGACATCCAGCAGCTGTCGGTCGAGGCGTTCGGGCTGGTTCTCGATTTCGGTGATGTCGAAGCGCGGTTCGAGGTCGAGATATTCGGCGCAGGCGCCTTGCTGGAAATTGAGGTCGACCACGCAGGTCGAGGCGCCGCGCGTCACCGAATGATGCAGTTGGAAGGCTGTCTGCAGTGCCAGCGTGGTAGTGCCGACGCCGCCGGCGGCCGGCATGAAGGTGTAGATCTGCGACTCGGTGTTTTCCTCCCGCCCCGGGCCCTGCAGCGCGCGGATGACGGAGCGCACGAGGTCGGCGGTGGTAATCGGCTTGACCAGGAAATCGGCGACCTTGAGCTGCACCAGAATGCGCACCGCCGCCGCGTTGAATTCCTGCGTGACGACGACCACCGGAACGCGACCTTCGAGCCGGCGCATGATGCGCTGCAGCGACTCGATCTCCTCGAGCTTGGCCGCATCCATGTCGACGATGATGGTGCCGAAATCAGTTTCCAGCACCTCGCCGCGAAGTTCGTTGACGCTCTTCTCGACCGTCGAGATCTCGATGACCTCGGAGGCGGCGAAAGCCGTCCGCGTGTCCTGCAGAAACACCCTGTCGGTGGAAACAAGCAGGATCTTCTCGGTCTTGGTGCCGGATGCCATGGTCGTCAGCCCATCAGTCGGATGTCGTTGATGCCGATGCCGTCGATGCCGACTCCGAACCGGCTTTCGCGCCGACGGCACTGGCCGTGGAACTCGTGCTCTGAGCCGGTACCAGAAGCCTGGTGTTCTGGACGCCATACCGCCAGGGATCGACCATCTGCATGACCGTGTTGGACGCCTGAGCGTTGCCGGCCGCCGGCGTCACGCCTTCGGTGCGCACATAGTCGTCGCTGGTGCAGCCTGTGAGGGCACCGGCAAGCAGCAGAGCGATGCAAGGAACCAGGCGCATGGCTTCAGTCCTTCGGCAGATCGAGGAAGTGGCCGGACGTCGTGGCGGCCACCGGACGGGCCGCGCTGCCGTCGGCCAGCGCCACCGGGCGTTTCGGGGCGGAGGCGTTCACTTCCTCGGTGTTGTTCAGGAAATAGTCGGCAGGACTTGCCGGTCGCGTTCCGTCGGTCGGCTCGACCATCTTCTTCGACGGATCGACCGGCTTGACCAGAAAAGGCGTGACGATGATCACTAGGTCGGTCTCGCGCCGCTGATAGGACTTCGAGGAAAACAGCGGACCCAGCACCGGCAGCTTGCCAAGCCCCGGCAAGCGCGTGCTGGTCATGTCGTTCTGCGACTGCAGAAGGCCGGCGATCATGAAGCTCTGGCCATTCTTCAGGTCGACTGATGTCCTGGCGCGGCGCACGATGAAGGCCGGAATGGAAATGCCGTTGCTGACTTGGATGGAGGCGGAAGGGTCGATCGAGGACACTTCCGGCGCGATATCCAGGCTGACCAGCCCGTCCTTGAGCACCGTCGGCGTGAAATCCAGACCAACGCCGTATTTCTTGTAGGTGACGCTGATCTTGCCGTTGTCTTCCGAAACCGGGATCGGGAACTCGCCGCCGGCGAGGAAGCTCGCCGTCTGGCCGGAGCGGGCGATCAGGTTCGGCTCGGCCAGCCGCCGGGCCAGCCCGCGCTCTTCCAGCGCCTTGATGGCGATGTCGATCGAAACGCCGTTGGAGAGCAGCCGGCCGATGATCTCACCGGTACCCGCCGTCGGGATGGTGCCTGGATCGATCACGACATCGCGGCCGCCAATGCCGAAGGCGAAGTTGGCGCCGTACTTGACGCCGAGGTCCTGTCCTGCTTGGCGGTTGATCTCGACGAAGCGAACGTTGAGCTGCACTTGCTGCGAGGACGAGATATTGACCGAGTTGATGACTTCCTCATTGCCGGAAAAGCGCGACGCGATCTTGCTGGCCTTCTCGGCCGCGACCGCATCGTCGGCCTCGCCCGACAGCACCACGCGGCCGTTGGCCGAACCGACCCTGATCTTGGCATCCGGCACGCTGGCGCGGATGGTATTGGCGAGCTGATCTGTATCCAGCGTCACCTCGACGTCGATGGTGCCGACGAGCTGCTTGTTCTGATCGAACAGCGCGATGCCCGTGGTGCCGAGATTGTTGCCCAGCACATAGAAGGATTTGTCGGTCAGCGGGTTGACGTTGGCGATCTCCGGATCGCCGATGACGATCTGGTAGAAGGCGGCGCTCGTCATGATCGTCTTGGGCTTGCCCTTGGCGACCTTGATCGAGGCGTTCCTGGTCGCCGAGACGTAGACGACGTCGTTATTTGCCTGGGCCGGCGTCCCAAAGGCAAGCATTCCGGCGGCTGCCAGTAAGGTGCCCGCCGCCATCGCACGCAGAAGGCGCAGCCCTCTCGTTGTCCATTCTTTATTCAACACAGGCATTGTCCCGTCCCCGGCCGGTCCCCACCGGCTATTATTCTTGTTCCTTGGAAGGAACGACGTCTCCCTCGGCTCGCTTCGAAGGAACCCTGTATTCCTCGACCTTCGTGCCGCGCGACACGATCACCGTCTTGAATTTTGGCTCTTCCGGCTCCTTGGCCACCGCATTGACCAGCGAGGCGGTGCTTGCCTCCGCGCTCGCGGCGACCGAACCGCCGAAGGAGGAGATGGTGGTGAGCCCGTTGCCGCTGGCGCTGGCATCGGCGGCGGACCGCAAAGACAGCGACAAGGTGCCGACGGTGCGGGCGAGCGCGACCTTCTGCGCCCCTTCGTTCGTCACCTCGAGGGTCACCGAATTGGCGATCTGCGGCTCGGTCTTGCGCTCGTCCGCGCCCTGCCCGACCGAAAGCACTTTGGCGTCGGAAACCACGATCTCGGACGTGACCGTCGAGCCCGATGCCCCTTGAGCATTTTTGGACACTTCCTGGATTTCGCCGGCGTCGCGCGTCAACACGACGTCGACCCGGTCGCCGGGCGTGATGAAGCCGCCGACGCCGGCGATCTCATCGGTGCGGATGGTGACGGCGCGCATGCCTGGCGACAGCATGTTGGAAAGCGTCGCGCGGCCGTTCGGCCCAGACAACTTGGCGAGCAGCACCGGCTCGTTGACCTCGATCGGCGACAGCACGACGCGGCTGCCTTCGGCAAGCAGCTTGTCGATGGTGGGGAAGGCGCCCCGCGGCAGGGAATCCTGCGGCCACGGGATTTCGGTGAGTTGCGACCGGTCGAGCTGCATGCCGTAGCGCAGCGAAGCATTGGCCACCACGATGGTCTTGAACTCGACCTTGGGCTCCTGCGGCACGACGACCGATGCCACCTTCTGCTCGGATTGGGCTTTCGCCTGGCTTTTGACCCAGAAATCCGCGGCAAAGATCGAGATCGCGCCGAAAACGGCGGCGATGCCGATCATGGTTATGGCCCTGCCTCTCACGCCGAAACCCCTGATGCCCCGTGGTCTTTTGTCGTTGAGGTTCACGCTAGGCGTTAATGTTAAAGAATCAGGAATCCGTGGATGCCAGGACCGCCCTATTTCCGGCGGCTTGGTTATCGAATGGTTTTAGAATAAGAGAGACTTTGATCCCTGAACGGAACAGGAACCTCGTTCGCCCGCCGAAAGCGTGGCAGTATCGAGGAGTGATTCGCAGTACCGGACTTAATGGCCAGCATGGACGACACCAGCGATCTTTTCGGCAATCGGGAAAAGCAACCCCAGCAGGGGCGCGCGCCGTCGCGCCCGGCTGATCCGCTGGTTCAGGCGGCCAAGCGTTCGACCGCCGCCCGCGACGGCAGCGAAGGCTACAGCGCCGCCGACATCGAGGTGCTGGAAGGGCTGGAGCCGGTGCGCCGCCGCCCAGGCATGTATATCGGCGGCACCGACGACAAGGCGATGCATCACCTCTTCGCCGAGGTCATCGACAATTCCATGGACGAGGCGGTCGCCGGTCACGCCACCTTCATCGACGTTGAGCTTTCGGCCGACGGCTTCCTGACGGTCACCGACAACGGCCGTGGCATCCCGATCGACCCGCATCCGAAATTCAAGAAGCCGGCGCTCGAAGTCATCATGACGACGCTGCATTCGGGCGGCAAGTTCGACTCCAAGGTCTATGAGACTTCCGGCGGCCTGCACGGCGTCGGCGTCTCCGTCGTCAACGCGCTGTCCGATCACCTCGAGGTCGAGGTCGCGCGAGGCCGCCAGCTCTATCGCCAACGCTTTTCTCGCGGCATCCCGGTGAGCGGGCTTGAGCATCTCGGCGAGGTGCACAACCGCCGCGGCACGAGGACCCGCTTCCATCCCGACGAGCAGATCTTCGGCAAGGGCGCCGCCTTCGAGCCGGCGCGGCTTTACCGCATGACGCGCTCGAAAGCCTATCTGTTCGGCGGCGTCGAGATCCGCTGGACCTGCGATCCGTCGCTGATCAAGGAAAAGGACCAGACTCCGGCCAAGGCCGAGTTCCATTTTCCCGGCGGCCTGAAGGATTATCTCAAGGCGACGCTCGGTGACGAATTCCAGGTCACGCGCGAGGTCTTCGCCGGCAAGAGCGAAAAGCAGGGCGGCCACGGTTCGCTCGAATGGGCCGTCACCTGGTTCGGTGGAGACGGCTTCCTCAATTCCTACTGCAACACCATCCCCACCGCCGAAGGCGGCACGCATGAGGCCGGTTTCCGCAACGTGCTGACGCGCGGCCTTCGCGCCTATGCCGACCTGATCGGCAACAAGCGCGCCTCCGTCATCACCACCGAGGACGTGATGATCTCGGCCGCCGGCATGCTGTCGGTGTTCATCCGCGAGCCCGAATTCGTCGGCCAGACCAAGGACAGGCTGGCGACGATCGAGGCGATGCGCATCGTCGAAAGCGCCATCCGCGATCCGTTCGACCACTGGTTGGCCGACAACCCACAGGAAGCCTCAAAACTTCTTGAATGGGTGATCGCGCGCGCCGACGAGCGCGTGCGCCGCCGCCAGGAGAAGGAAGTCTCGCGCAAGAGCGCGGTGCGCAAGCTGCGCCTGCCCGGCAAGCTCGCCGACTGCACGCAGAACGCCGCCGCTGGCGCCGAGCTCTTCATCGTCGAAGGCGACTCGGCCGGCGGCTCGGCCAAGCAGGCGCGCGACCGCGCCAGCCAGGCGGTGCTGCCGCTGCGCGGCAAGATCCTCAACGTCGCCAGCGCCGGCAACGACAAGCTTGCCGCCAACCAGCAGATCTCCGACCTGATCCAGGCGCTCGGCTGCGGCACGCGCTCGAAATACCGCGACGAGGACTTGCGCTACGACCGCGTGATCATCATGACCGACGCCGACGTCGACGGCGCGCATATCGCTTCGCTGCTGATCACCTTCTTCTACCAGGAGATGCCGAACCTGATCCGCGGCGGCCATCTCTACATGGCCGTGCCGCCGCTCTACTCGATCCGCCAAGGCGGCAAGGTCGCCTATGCGCGCGACGACGCACACAAGGACGAGTTGCTGCGCACAGAATTCACCGGGCGCGGCAAAGTCGAGATCGGCCGCTTCAAGGGTCTTGGCGAGATGATGGCCTCGCAGCTCAAGGAGACCACGATGGACCCGAGGAAGCGCACGCTGCTCAGGGTCGACGTGAGCGAGGCCGAGGCGGCGACCAAGGATGCCGTCGACGCGCTGATGGGCACAAAGCCCGAGGCGCGCTTCCGCTTCATCCAGGAACGCGCCGAGTTCGCCGAGGCCGACGTGCTGGATATCTGAACGCGGACTGGTCCATAACAGGCTCCGGTACGGAGACTGTATGTGACCCGCACGCGGCTGAAAGAGCTTGTCGAGATACCGCTGAACGGCCTGACGCAGCCGACGCGCTCGGACTGGATTTTTGCCCTGCGCACGGTTTCGGCCGGGCTGATCGCCCTGCTTGCCGCCTACGCCCTCAAGCTCGATCATCCGCAATGGGCGATGATGACGGTCTTCATCGTCGCGCAGCCGGTGGCCGGCATGGTGCTGGCGAAAGGTTTCTACCGGCTGCTCGGCACACTCGCCGGCGGCCTTGCTGCGGTCGGCATCACATCGCTCTTCGGCACCAATCCCTGGCTGCTGGTCACGGTGCTGGCGCTGTGGATCGGCGTCTGCACGCTCGTCTCCTCGCTGCTGCGCAATCCGGAGGCCTATGGTGCGGCCCTTGCCGGCTACACGGCGATGATCATCAGCCTGCCGGCTTTCGGACAGCCGCATCTCGTCGTAGATCTCGCTATCGCGCGCTGCGCCGAAATCGTGCTTGGCATCGTCTGCGCCGGCGTCACCAGCCGGCTGATCCTGCCGAAACTTGCGGCCGACGCGATCATATCGAGATTGAAGCGCAGCATCCTCGATCTCGCCGAGTATGCGGGAGGCGCCTTTTCCGGCGGCGACCCGGCGGCCCTTGCCGCTCTCCAGCGCAAGCTGATCACCGATGCGCAGACGCTGGCCGAGATGCGCACCTATGCGCGCCTCGAGGCGCCGAGCTTCGCCACGCGCGCCCATCCGATGCGGCGCACGATCGGGCAACTCCTGTGGGCGCTCTCGGCGGCCCGCGCGCTGCACACCCACGCCGCGCCGAAGAACGCGGCGCTCATCCCGGTGCGCGGCGAGTTGAAGACCTTGGTCGGCGAACTGGCGGCGACACCAGGGGCGCTTGACGACACCGGCCCGTGGGTGGCGCGGCTCGATGCGATCGCGAGCAAGGCAAGAGAGGCGCCGCCTGCGCCTGCCGACCCCGGCGAAGACAAGGTCGGCACCATCACCCGTCTCACCATTGCCGCCGATTTCGCGGAGGCGCTGAAGCAGGTGATGCGCGGCCTGGATGCGCTTCGCTCGCCGGTTGCCAAGCCATCCCGTGAGCGGCAACAGCCGGCCCTGGTCGTGCATCGCGACTATCACGCCGCCTGGCGCAACGCCGTGCGTGCGGCGCTCGCCACGCTGCTGGTGGCGGCCTTCTGGCTGACAACCAAATGGTCGGAGACCGCGGGCACCGTTATCCTCGTTGCCGTCGTCTCTAGCCTGTTCGCGGCGCGTCCCGATCCGGTTCAGTCCGCCTGGGGCTTCTTCAAGGGAACGCTGCTCGCTCTGCCCTTCGCCTTCCTCGTCGGCCAGATCGCCTTGCCGGCGCTACCGGGCTTCGGCTGGTTCACGCTCTTTGTCGTGCCGATCATGGTGCCGGCAGCACTCGGCATGGCCAATCCGCGCCATGTCGGCGTCGCCACCGCCTTCGCCATCAACTTCCTCGCTTTCCTCAGCCCGCATCAGCTGATGACCTACGATCCCAGCCCGTTTTTCGCCGGATCGGCGTCGATCCTGGTCGGCATCCTGATTGCCATCGGCGTTTTCATCATCGTGCTGCCGGCCAATCCATGGGTCACCGTGGAGCGCATCTCGCAGGCGATGCGGGAGGACCTGGCCCGCCTTTGCCTGCACGAGCGCATTCCCCGGCGTTTGGCCTTCGAAAGCCTGGCCTATGACCGGATCAACCAGCTGATGCCGCAGCTGCAGCAGACGGGCAGGAAGGGCGATCCCATCCTGGGCGGCAGCATCGCCGCGGTCACCGTCGGGCTCGAAGTGCTGCGGCTGCGCGGCGCGCAGCTGAATTCCGCGATCCCGCGCGAGACGGTGGAGTCGGTCGGCAACTTCCTGCGCGGCCTGGCGCGGGAATTGCTGTTCAGAAGACACGGCGAGCCGCAAACCTCGACCGTTGCCGTGGCGAGGCAATATGCGGCCGGCATCGCCGATCGCAGCGACCGCCCCGAAATGCTGCAGATCGCCGCTTCGCTGCGCATCATCGCCGCGGCGATGGAAGACTATCCGGATTTCTTCGCGAAGGGTCGGGCGTAGCCCAAGCAGATAGGCCTCAGCCCTTGGTGTGCTTTCGCATTGGGGCGGCCATCTTAGCCGGCTTCGCTTCATCCATGAGATCCACGTCGAAGTGATCGGCCGCCCGCAAGATCAACTTCGAAATGCCATCAATAGCTTCTTCAAGTTTCCGCTTGTCGGGCGCGGGAGGTATCCGTCCTGACGGCGACGGATACCGAAAAGTTGTCGCGTAGGCTTCCAGCCACGCAAAAGATTTCAAAGTCGATTTCTCGGCATTGTCGTCCGGAAATCGCCTTATCACCTTGTCCAACTGGTGGGCATCGTGACGTTCGATGTGAATGGCCTCGGAGGTCGCCAGAGCCCGGACAACCTGCTCGAGCGCCTGTTCGCCCAGATAGGCAGCGTTCCGGGATCCTGAGCCGGCCAGAAGACGTGCGTCACTGATGCATCCATTCGCCAATCGAAGGGCGCTGGCTATCGTCCATTGGTCAGACATCTAGGCGGCGGCCGCTTCGAGCAACGTCATACGCGATCGTATTCTTCGAGTTCCAGCTGGCCGCCAGGTCGCTGGATGTCGTGGAAAGAATAGTAGCGGGAATTCCGATCTCGTTCTTTATCGTCCAGGCCACCAAGGGATCGAGCAATTCGGGCCTGACATCGTCCGGCAGTGCAACGAGAATATCCCAGTCGCTGTCGGGGCGATTGTCTCCTCGAGCTCGGCTTCCAAACAGCCAAATAGACTCCGGATTCAAGCGAACCTTGATCGCATCAATCAGAGGTTGAATTTCGACCGGAACCTGGGCACGTTGTTTTTCGGCAAGTCGGCGCATGGCTCACACATAGTACCAGATTTTTCCGCGTACAACGCTTCGGGAATGCGGCGCTCTGGCTATGCAGCAGCAATCGCCAGCGCATGTCCGCGCGCGTTCTCGCGCAGCGCGTCGAGATGGATCGACTTCACCAGCCCGGCAAGATCGCCCTCGGCCGATTGCCCGCCGAGTTCCTTCAGCATCAGCCAGCTCACTTCCTGGACGCCGGCGACGCGCTTGCCGTTGGCAACCTCGCGCCAGATCTTCAACGCCCGCAGGATGATACCGTGCGTGGCGGCAGCGAGGCCGGCGTTGCGGAACAGCGCCTGCAACGCCACGTCGTGACCGCCGGCCAGCAGCGCCCTCACCCTCTGCTCGGATTGCTGGGCAAGCGCGACCAGCGCCGAGCCGAAGAAGTCGACCTTGCCATGCGCGATGGTGCGGATGATGAAGCCTGCTGTGAGATCGCCGCGCAACCTCAGATGCTCGATCAGCGCGGCATGCTCCTCGGCACGCGTGCCCTCGATCAACGTGACGGAGGCTTTCACGCAGGCGTCGCGCATCACGCGGTCGGCGCGGGCAGCCCCCATCAGCGCCAGCACCAGCGGCGACCCCTTCAGCGTCTCGCCGAGCTTGACCAGCAGCATGTGCCGGCAGTCGGCAGGCAAACGCGCGTCGGCAATCAGCGCTTCGCGCACCAGGGGCAGATGGCCGTGCCGTTCGGCCATGCGGCGGAAGCTCAGCGATGCAATATCGGCGCCGCTGTTGGCAACGAGCGTGGCGCAGGCTTCCGGTTCGCCGATCTCGGCGATGGCAGCCGCCAGCGACATCGAGACGACAGGGCGGTTGGCTATAAGCTTCTGGGTGGCCTTCTGGCCGCAAGCGACACGGTCGATGAGATCGGCATCGGTAAGCAAAGGCGAACGCGCCAGGACCAGGGCGGCCACTTCCGGTTGGTCGGCAGCCAGCGCGGCGATCACCTGCGGCGGCGCGTGATGGCTCATCGACAGCGCTTCGGCGAGCGACTGCCGGACCTTGGCGGAAACGTCGTCGAGCAGCAGCGTCAACGCCGCCTCGGCGGCACAGCGATCCTCGAACGGCAGGTCGGAGTTTATGTAGGCGCGGGCCAGCGCGCTCGCGGCAGCCGCACGCTCGGAAACCCTTGCCGTATCAATCCATTTTAGAAAATGCGAAACAATCATGCCGACCAGCTACGCCCTTGCCGGAACGTTCCCCGGCCCCGTTGTGAACGGTAGGCCGGAAATGGTTTACGAACGGTTCACCATGTTTCTTAACCGGCTTGATGGAGCCGCAGCCAACGCCTATCAAGCAAGGGTAAGCGGAGGAGATCGGACAATGGCTGGGCTTTATCTGGAAGAGTTCGTCGTTGGCCATGTCTTCCGCCACACGCTGCGCAAGACCGTCACCGAAAGCGACAACATGCTGTTCTCGGTGATGACGCTGAACCCGCAGCCCCTGCACATCGATTTCGACTTCGCGGCGAAGAGCGAATGGGGCAAGCCTTTGGTCAATTCGCTGTTCACGCTCGGCCTGATGATCGGCATCTCGGTCAACGACATCACGGTCGGCACCACGATCGCAAATCTCGGCATGAAGGAAACGGTGTTTCCGCATCCGGTCTTCCACGGCGACACGGTCCGCGTTGAGACAACGGTCGTTTCGGTGCGCGAGTCGAAATCAAAGCCGGATCGCGGCATCGTCGAATTCGAGCACCGCGCTTATAATCAGAACGACGTGCTTGTCGCCAAATGCACAAGGCAGGCGATGATGATGAAGAAGGCCGCCTGATGCGCTCGCTGCTCTTCGTGCCCGGCGACTCCGAGCGGAAGCTAGAAAAAGGCTTTGACGCCGGCGCCGACGTCGTCATCGTTGATTTGGAGGATTCCGTCGCCGCCGCCAACAAGGCGGAGGCGCGGGCGATTGCGGCGAGCTTCATCTCAGCCAAAAGGCAGCAGACAAATCCCACCGTCTATGTGCGGGTCAACGATCTGTCGACCGGCCTGACCGACGACGACCTCGCGGCGCTTGTCCCGGTGAGGCCCGACGGTATCATGCTGCCGAAGTCGAACAGCAGCCAGGATGTCCAGCAGCTCGCGGCAAAGCTTCGTGTGCACGAAGCCGAAAACGGGTTGCCGGACGGCAGCATAAGAATCCTGCCGATCATCACCGAGACCGCCGCCGGCGTGCTGGCTGCGGCGAGCTATGCCGGCGCCAGCGAAAGGCTCGTCGGGCTTACCTGGGGCGCAGAGGACCTGTCGGCGGCGATAGGCGCGCGCTCGGCGCGCGACGAGAGCGGCCGCTACACCGACGTGTTCCGCCTGGCGCGCACGATGACCATCCTTGCGGCCGGCGCGGCCGAGGTCGCGGCGATCGATACCGTGTTCCCGGATTTCCGCGATATGGCCGCCTTCGAGGCCGAATGCCGCGAGGCCGAGCGCGACGGCTTTGCCGGCAAGATGGCGATCCATCCGGCGCAGGTGCCGGTCATCAACGCCGCCTTCACGCCGTCGGCCGAGGCGGTCTCGCGATCGCAGGCGATCGTCAACGCCTTCGCGGCGGCGGGAAATCCCGGCGTGGTCGGCATCGGCGGCAAGATGTATGACCGGCCGCATTTGCGGCTCGCCGAACGGCTGCTGGCCCGCGCCAGGGCGGCAGGAATTTCCGCCTGACCTTCCGGCCTGCTACCAGACCATCGGGATCAACCTGTAGCGCACGTTCGCCGCATAATCGTCATAGCCTTGCAGCCCGGTCCTGAGCGTCTTTTCTTCGATGAAGGTGCGGATGGCGAGCAGCACGATGAAGACAAGCACCGATGCCAGTCCCCACCAGGATCCGAGCAGCAGCGCCGTGCCGGCGAAATAGAGTATGGCGCCTGCATACATCGGATGGCGGACGTAGCTGTAAGGCCCTGTCGTGATCACCCGCTGTCCACGCTCTTCCTGGATCTTCACGACCGGCGCCGCGAAGCTGTTTTCCAGCATCGTGAGATAGCAGATCCAGATGCCGACGAGCAGGACCGGCGCGCCGATCACTTGCACCCAGGCGGAAACCGGCGACCAGCCGAAACGGAAATCGAACCCCATCAAGGCCAGCCAACCGAAGATGCCGAGCAGCAATATGCTCAGCAATATTTTGTCGGCCGCGGTCTGGTTCTTCTGGATCGGAGGGCGGAGGCGCTCATTCATCAGGCCCGGATCGCGCCGGGCAAGCGCCATACCCATGGTAAGGCTTAGTGCGACCATCACGACTATGTACACCCAGGCTCCGGTCCAGCGCAGCGTGCCTGCCGACAGAAACATCAGTGCGCCCATGAAGCCGAACCACAGGAATGTCTGGACAACCAATTTCGAGACCATGACCCAACCTTCCGTGACATGCTCCGCCGCTATTGGTCGAATCCGACCAGTGGTCTATTATACCGACCAATGGTCTGTTCTCAAGCTTTATCGGCACTCGAGCATCTGGACGAGAACGGTCGCCGCGTGCAGAAGGTTTCGCCATGCCACGTATCATCAAGCACCCGGAACTCAGGCGAGAAGAACTGCTCGACCATGCCCAGGTCCTGTTCCTGACGCATGGGTACGACAAAGCAAGCCTCAATGACGTGATTGCCGCCGCCGGCATCTCGAAGGGCGCCTTCTATCACTATTTTCCTTCCAAGGAGGCCCTGCTGGAAGCGCTGGCCGAGCGCTTCGCCAAACAGGCGCTCGCCGGTGTCCAGGACATACTCGCCGATCCGGCGCTCGATCCGCTCGGGCGGCTCAATGCCCTGCTCGCAAAATCGCGGCAGGCCAAGATCGAGACCGCGGCGGAAGCCTGGGCGCTGTTCGAGACGCTGTTCCGGCCGGAAAACCTGGTGCTGTTCCACCGCATCAACCTGGCGGCCAGCGCCTCGTTTTCGCCCTTGCTGGTCGAGATCATCCGGCAAGGCGTCGAGGACGGCACGTTCCGCACATTCGACCCGGAAGGCGTCGCCGACATCGTCATGCAATTCGGCATGGCCACGCACGACGTCATCGCCAAGGCGTTCGCCAGCGGCAACGATGCCGACATGGACATCGCGATCGAAGCCCTGGAGAAGCGCGTCAGGCTCTACGAGATCGCCCTCGACCGCATCCTCGGCCTGCCCGACGGCAGCATTCGCATCGGTGAGCCCGGCTATGTGCGCGCCGTGATGACAGCACGCGCCAAAGCAATTCCAGGAAAAGTGCGCAGCGGTTTTCCGTCCGGAATTGCATAAACCAATGCTTGGAGCGGACCGGCGACAACAGTCGCCGATCCGCTTTAATCCTTTGGCCAGCGCGGCCGCCGCATCGAAAAAATCTCGTTGACGCTGGCGTAGTCCATATAGCCGAGCCGGGCGACATTGCCGGCTCTGACGATGTCGAATTGGCCGTCCTTGAGATAGGCATCGTCGATGTGGACGCCGACGACTTCGCCGGCGACGACGACGGCGCTGGTTTGCGTGCCGTCCAGCGCCCGGGGCCGAAATATCTCCGTCACCCGGCATTCGAGCGCCGCCGGCGCTTCCGCCACGCGCGGCGGCGCGACGAGGCGCGACGGCGCCATGGCGAGGTCGGCATAGCCGAACTCGCTGACGCCGCGCGGCGCATCGACAGCCGTGCGGTTCATCTTCTCGGCCAATTCGCGGCTGACGAGATTGGCGACGAATTCGCCGGTCTCTTCGGCGAAGGTGGCGCTGTCCTTCGCGCCTTCGGATGAGAACCAGACGATGAAGGGACGCGTCGAAAACGCATTGAAGTACGAATAGGGCGCGAGGTTGATCTCGCCGGCCCTGTTCAACGTCGAGATCCATCCGATGGGGCGCGGCGCCACGATCGCTTTCGACGGATCGTGCGGCAGGCCGTGGCCCTTCGAAGGCTCGTAGAACATCTTAGCCGCCCCAGGGCCCTGCGTAATCGGCATAGAGCTTCGCCGGATCGGGCCGCGGCCGCTCGGGCGCCGGCCCCTGGTATGAGCCGATATGGACGAAGCCGACGACGCGCTCCTGCGGCGACAGCCCGAGGATCGCCCTGCCCTCCGCGACGTCGGAATACCAGTTGCTGATCATGTTGGTGCCATAGCCCAGCGCATTGGCCGCGATCATCAGATTCATAGCCGCCATTGCGCCCGACAGGAACATCTCCCATTGCGGGATCTTCGGGTTCTCCTTCGGCACCGATACCACGCCGATCACCAGCGGCGCGCGCGAGAAGCGCGCCAGCTCCTGGTTGCGCCGCCCCTCGGGCAGTGGCCCCTCACGCTGCTCGGCAAGGGCGGCGAGCTTCTTGCCGATCTCGATCCGCGCTTCGCCGCGATAGAGGATGAACCGCCAGGGTTCGAGCCGGCCGTGATCGGGAACGCGCGAGGCGGCAGCGATCATCGTGGCGATCTCCGCGTCGCTCGGCGCCGGCTCCTTGAGGTCGGGTATAGGCGCGGAATTGCGGGTCAGCAGGAAGTCGATGATCGGCGACGCCATGGGCGCAAGTCTCCTAGAAACATTCAATTTTGAGCTGAAGCACGCCATCGGGAGGTCGGGCGGCTCGGGCAATGGCGCATTATGCGCCGGATAAAGAGCCCTGGCGGGACGCGGCGGGCTCTTGAGCCTTGAAATTGCCACTGCCTTGGGCTTCAACGCAAGGCATGTTTGAGGGGACTCTGCGCCTTTTCGTGATCGGGCTCATCGCCGCGCTGTTCGCGGTGCCGGTTTCGTTTGCGCTGGCCCAGAACGCCAACGACGTCGGCGACATCAAGCTGCCGGGCATTTCGAGTTACGCGACGCCGAAGAGCGAGAGGTCGCTGGCGCTCGGCAGCGGCGGCGCGATCACGCTTTCCGCGCAATTGACCGACAAGGGCGCCGACATCAGCCGCGGCATCGTCTGGCGCGTGTTCAGGCCGGAGCCCGCCAGCGACGGCAAGCTGCCCATGGTGGCGTCCGCACATGGCGGTACGGCGGTGTTCCAGCTCGATCCCGGCAGCTACCTTGTCCACGCCTCCTATGGGCGCGCCGGCGCCACCAAGCGCATCACCGTCGGCAAGGATGCCAAGCGCGAAAGCCTTGTCCTCGACGCCGGCGGCCTGAAGCTCGACGCCGTGACGTCGGGCGGCGCGCATATCCCGCCGAAGAAGCTCCGCTTCGCGATCTATGAGGGCCAGGCCGAGGCCAATGGCGACCGTGCGCTGATCGCCCCCGACGTCGCGCCCGATACGGTGGTGCGGCTGAATGCCGGCACCTATCACGTCGTCTCCACCTATGGCGCGGTCAACGCCGTGATCCGCTCCGACATCCGCGTCGAGGCCGGCAAGCTGACGGAGGCCACTGTCGAGCACCGCGCGGCCGAGATGACGATGAAGCTGGTGCGCGAGGCCGGCGGCGAAGCCATTGCCGACACCTCCTGGTCGCTGCTCAACGAATCCGGCGATCCGATCAAGGAAGCCGTCGGCGCCTTCGCCTCGATGGTGCTGGCCGAGGGCCAGTACACCATCATCGCCAAGAACCGCGACCGCATCTACCAGAAGGATTTTACCGTCGTCGCCGGCCAGAACCAGGAAATCGAGGTTGTCGCGAACGAGTCGTCCGCCATCGATCCTGAAGAAGGCGCCGACTAACCGGCGCCTTGGTGTTTACTCGAAGTGATAATTCAGTCCGATGCGCACGGTCTGCTCGTGGTACTTGGCGGACGCGTTGAAATTGATCGGCGTGTTGGTGGCTGCGGTGAACGACCGCTTGCCGAGGTCGACGTAAAGATATTCGGCCTTCAAGCTCCAGTTTGGCGCCAGCATCGTTTCGACGCCACCACCCACCGTCCAGCCGGCGCGCGTTCCGGAGGCTGTATGATCGCCGCAGATGGTTGCGTCAGGAATACAGCCGGAGGTCACGTCGGTCTCGCTGTAGCTTAGGCTGGTTTCGCCAAAGGCAAGGCCGCCCGTTGCATAGACAAGCCATTGCGGATCGACGAGGTACCCTGCCCGCCCGCGCAGCGTTCCAAACCAGTCGATCTTCTTTTCAACACTAGTGCTTGTCGTGTCGAAAAATTCCGGAAACCTGACTTCCGACTTAGACCCGCTGATGCCTGAGGCCTGCAGATCCGCCTCGATGCCAACAACCCAGCCGGATGGCAGTTGCCAGTTATAGCCAGCCTGACCGCCGCCGATCACACCCTGGGCCGAAGGGGATAGGGACGAAGGAAAGGAGCCGGAAGCGATGATGGCGTCCAGGAAATCCTGCAGCTCCGGGACATCCGTGCTTGGCGACAAACCGACCTTGCCCGAATCCCAGCCATAGCCGACATTGGCGCCGATATAGGCACCGCTCCAGGACGGAGTGGCCTCACCCGCATTGGCGGAACCCATATTGATGAAGGCTGGCGCGCCCAAGGCCAGGCTCGTCAACACAAGTGTCTTCGCAATGTTCATCGACTTGCCCCCAAACCCAAGCCTTTGATAGCAAATCGTGCAACCTATGACTGTGGCCGTTTGGCTACAGTCGCATGAATATCTGTTAAGTATTCAAGCAATAGCTAAAATATTGACCAGCGAAAGCCAACTAATATCAGCCGGTCAGGCCGCCTTGCGCATCCGCTTTGGCAGAAACGGCACGCGTCCGCGCGGCGCGGCCGGCGATGCCAGGTCGAAAACAGCGCGGTAAAGCCGGTCGAGCAACGCCTTGCGGTCGCGCAGCGGCTCCAGTTCGCTCCACCTCAGAATATCGCCGATGCGCACTTCGATCGCCTTGCCGGACAGGCGCGCGAACTCGCGGATGAGCAGGGAGGTGCGCAGCGTCAACGATGCCTTGCCGACGAACTTCGCCACACGGTTGTCGCGCTCGGCCATGTTCATCGGCCCGCTGACCAGGTGGAACAGGCGGCCGTTCTGGCCGGAGAAATGCATCGGGATGACCGAGGCCCTGGCCTCCTGGATGAGCTTGGCCGGAAACATCTTCCACGGCAGGTCGATCGCCCGGCCAAATCCTTTCGGCGCCGTGGCGACGCCGCCGGCCGGGAAGACCACGATGGTGACGCCTTCCTTCAACAGCCGCACCGCCTCGTGACGCACCGCCATGTTGTTCTTCAGCGCTTCCTTGGTCTCGGAGAAATCGATCGGCAGTGAATAGGCTTCCATCTCCCGGATCCTGAGCAGATCCTTGTGGATCATGACCCGGAACGGCCGGCCGAGCTGCTCGGCCAGCGACAAGACGGCAATGCCGTCGCCGATGCCGAACGGATGGTTGGCGACAATCACCAGCGGCGTGTCCGGTAAATTCACCGGCGGCCAATGGCCCGCGTTGCGCACCTTGACGTCAATCAGCTCCAGCATGCGGCTGAACACGCGCTCCCCGGTCGGCGCCACTTGGCGGCGCCAGAAATCATAGAGCACGGCGAAGCGGTCGCGGCCCGACAGGCCTTCGACGGAATGGATGAACCACCGCGTCAGCGCCGGCTGATGCTGGTTGGCGTAAGAGAGCTCGGGAAACGGCCGTTGCCGCAGTTTCAGCTTGAGCATGGCGGCTCGGTTACAGGGTTGGCGTGACAGGCATGTGAAAATGGCGGTGGACCATGCCACCGCCATTCCAATGCATGTCGCCCAAAAGTGTGCAGCGGTTTTGGGAAAACGACATGCATCAAAACAAAGACCTAAAGCGCGTCGTGCTGAATCCGTTTCAGCGCGGCGCGCTTTAGGAGAGGTTCAGGAAAATCAAGCCGCGGCGCGGCGCTTGCGGTCCGGCGAGACCGCCTCGTCGGTCAGCGATTTCACCGCATCGGCGAGCTTCAGCGACTCCTGATCGCGGGAACCCAGACGGCGGATATTGACCGTCTCCTCTTCCGCCTCACGTTTACCGCAGACGAGGATGACAGGGACCTTGGCCAGTGAATGCTCGCGCACCTTGTAGTTGATCTTCTCGTTGCGCAGGTCGGCTTCGGCCAGCAGGCCCGCCGCTTTCAGCCGATCGACGACCTTCATTGCGTACTCATCTGCATCGGAGGTGATCGTCGCCACCACCACCTGCAGCGGCGCGAACCACAGCGGGAAATGGCCGGAATAGTTCTCCATCAGGATGCCGAGGAAGCGTTCCATCGAGCCGCACACCGCGCGATGCACCATGACCGGCTGCTTCTTCTCCGAATCCGAACCGATATAGAAGGCGCCGAACCGCTCCGGCAGGTTGAAGTCGACCTGCGTGGTGCCGCACTGCCATTCGCGGCCAATGGCGTCCTTCAACACATATTCGAATTTCGGCCCGTAGAAGGCTCCCTCGCCCGGATTGATCGAGGTCTTGATGCGGTTGCCCGAGCGCGTGCGGATCGTCTCCAGCACATTGCTCATGATCGCCTCGGCATGGTCCCAGGCCTCGTCGGTCCCGACGCGCTTGTCCGGCCGCGTCGACAGCTTCACGGCGACCTCGTTGAAGCCGAAATCGGCATAGGTCGACAGGATCAGGTCGTTGATGCGCAGGCATTCCGCGGCCAACTGCTCCTCGGTGCAGAAGATATGCGCGTCATCCTGGGTGAAGCCGCGCACACGCATCAGCCCGTGCAGCGCGCCCGATGGCTCGTAGCGATGCACATTGCCGAACTCAGCAAGTTTCACGGGCAGTTCGCGGTAAGACTTCAACCCATGCTTGAAGATCTGCACATGGCCGGGGCAGTTCATCGGCTTCAGCGCGAAGATGCGGTCGTCGTCGGTATCATCGCCGGCGACCGTCACCTTGAACATCGCGTCGCGGTACCAGCCCCAATGGCCCGACGTCTCCCACAGGCTCTTGTCCAGCACCTGCGGCGCGTTGACTTCCTGATAGCCATGCTCGTCGAGGCGGCGGCGCATATAGTTGACCAGGTTCTGGAACATCTTCCAGCCCTTGGCGTGCCAGAAGACGACGCCCGGCCCTTCTTCCTGGAAATGGAACAGGTCCATCTCCCGGCCGAGCTTGCGGTGGTCGCGCTTCTCGGCTTCCTCCAGCAGCATCTGGTACGCCTCGAGCTGCGCCTGGTCGGCAAAGGCGGTGCCATAGATGCGCGTCAGCATCGGGTTGTTGGAATCGCCGCGCCAGTAGGCGCCCGCCACCTTCATCAGCTTGAAGGCGTTGCCGACCTGACCCGTCGAAGCCATGTGTGGACCGCGGCAGAGGTCGAACCAATCGCCCTGCGCGTAGATCTTGATGTCCTGATCTTCCGGAATGGCGTCGATCAGCTCGACCTTGTAGCGCTCGCCCTTGTCGGCGAAGACCTTCTTCGCCTTCTCGCGCGACCAGACTTCCTTGGTGAACGGCTTGTTGCGGGCGATGATCTCGCGCATCTTCTTTTCGATCGCCGGGAAATCGTCCGGTGTGAACGGCGCGTTGCGCGCAAAGTCGTAATAGAACCCGTTCTCGATCACCGGCCCGATGGTCACCTGCGTTCCCGGCCAAAGCTCCTGCACGGCCTCGGCCAGCACATGCGCCGCGTCATGGCGGATGAGCTCGAGCGCGCGCGGGTCGTCGCGGGTGATGATCTCGACCTTGCCGGATTTGCCGAGCGGATCGGAAAGGTCGCGCACGGTGCCGTCGATCGCATAGGCCACGGCCTTCTTGGCCAGCGACTTCGAGATCGACTCGGCAAGGCCGGCGCCGGTCATCGCCGCGTCGTACTCGCGGACCGAACCGTCGGGAAACGTCAGGGAAACGGAATTCAGCATCAGAGTTCTCCTATCCAGTCCCGCAAACGAGCGCGGGTGGTGAAATGCATGTCGAGCTGAGCATGCAGAGGGTTAACCAGAGGCGCCAATCACACGGGCGATTGCCGGCGGGCGCGGTTTTAGAGGCAGGATGGCGTCAGGTAAAGAGGCCGTCAGGAAATGTCGCCAGCGATGTCGCAGGCTGGTCGCGAAGGCTTGCGAATAATCCAGGGACAGATTTGGATGACCGGAATGGAAGACGCCACACCCAGCCGAACCGCCCTGCGCGTCGCGCGCCTGCGGGCATTGCATCAGTTTTCACCGCAGGCCGCGTTGTTTCGCGATCCATACGCGGCAGCAATTCTGGGTGAGGCCGCGCCCGGCGCGCAGGAGCTCGACCAGGAAGACGAGCATGGCCGCCGCATGCGCCTGTTCGTTGCGGCGCGCGCCCGCCTCGCCGAGGATTGGCTGGCGGCGGCGGTGCGGCGCGGCGTTCGCCAGGTCGTGGTGCTCGGCGCCGGTCTCGACACATTTTCGCTGCGCAATCCGTACCCGGACCTCGCGGTCTTCGAGGTCGACCATCCGGCAACGCAAGCCTGGAAGCGCCGGCTCATCGCCGATGCCGGCCTCTCGGAGCCGCGCGGCGCCACATTTGTGCCGGTCAATTTCGAGCGCCAGCTTCTGTCGGAAGAATTGTCGTCGGCCGGTTTCAAGCCGGCCGAGGCAGGCTTCTTCATGTGGCTCGGCGTCGTGCCTTACCTGACGCGCGAAGCGATCTTCGGCACGCTGTCCTACATTGCCGGCATCCCCGGCTCGGAGGTCGTGTTCGATTACAGTGAGCCGGCCGAGAACCGCGATACGGCCGGACAGGCAGCGCTTGCCTTCTACGCGGCGCGTGTCGCGGCTATCGGCGAACCCTGGATCAGCTTCTTCGTTCCCGGCGAACTGAGAAAGTCCCTCAACGACCTCGGCTTCGACGAGATCGAGGATCTCGAGAGCAGCGCCATCGCCGCCCGTTTTGCCAGAGCCCCTACCCCTAGCCGGAACAATTCCGGCGGGCACATTCTTCGCGCCCGCCGAAGCGTCTGAACCGGATCACTTCACCAGTTGCGGCAGGTCCTTCAGGAACGCCGCCCTTGTCGCGAGGCCCTTCGGCATGTCGCCGCGCTTGGCATCGACAACCAGCCGCGCGAAGACGATACGGCGGCCATCCTTCTCGCCCCAGCCGACGAACCAGCCGAGCGAGCGCTTGTTCTTGTCGAGTGCTGTGCTGCCGGTCTTGCCCTGCACGGTCCAGTCCCCGGCCTCGAAGCTCGGGATGATCGTTTTTGTCATCTCATGCGCCTTGGCCGAAACCGGCATCTTGCCGGCAAGCAGCCGGCGCAGGAACGCCGTCTGCTCGACAGGCGAGATTTCGAGCGAGGAATCCACCCAGGAATTGGTCAGGCCGTCATTCTTGCCAGAGGTCCCTGAGACATCCGCGTTGCCGTAGCCGAACTTCGACACATAGCCGGCGAAGCTTTTCGCGCCGAGCCGGCGCGTGATCTCGCGCGAATACCAGATGATGGAATCGCGTTCCCAGATCGTCGGGTCGACGGTCTTTCGGTCGCGCTTCACCGCGTTGAACTCGGGCTTGTAGTCCCAGCTCGGCGTGTGCTGGTCGCTCAGGATTCCGGCATCGTAGCCGATCAGCGCCAGAGGCACCTTGAAGGTGGACGCCGGGCTGACGCGCTGGTCGCACACACCGTCCTGGTAAAGCGTCGCGCCGCTCGTCGAATCCTGGATCAGCGTGCAGTGGATGTCCTTCAGCGGCGCCGATTGCGCCCGCATCGGCAGGCCGAGCATCAAAGCCAGAAGGAACAAAATAACGGCGATAAAGAAGGGATAGCGGTCCATCTGGCGCATCGAAGCTCACTCCGGAAAGGGATTACGCAGAGCGGCTTAGCGAGGCGTCTTGTCTCGATTTTGTCTCAAATTCGCAGTGTTTGTGCAGGCTGATGTTAACCCTACTGGATCGTAAACACAGCCTTCGAGACGACGATGCGGTCAGCCATCCGCGTCGCCGCGTTTCCTGCCAATCCGCCAGTAGCGCCACGGCATGAACCAGACATAGCGCGAGGCGAGCGTCTCCGGCACGCGGTCGATGCCGTGCGTTCCGAACGGCCCGCAGCGCGAGATCCGGAACAGCGCCATCCAGCCGCCGGCCCACAGGCCGTGGCGGGCAATCGCTTCATGCGCGTATTCGGAGCAGGTCGGCAGGTGCCGGCAATTGTTGCCGACGAAGCCGGAGAGCGTCAGCTGATAGAGACGCACAAGCGACGTGCCAAGCAGACGGCCCGGCGTCTTGCGCCAGGGTCCCGGCCAGTTGCGCCCGCGCTGGATAGGCCGGGCGCTGTGCATATGCCCATGATGGTCAGCCAACCAATCTGCTCCGCAGTGTTTCGCTGCACGATAGATGTGGGCTTCAGGCCCGGAACGCAATGTTCTTTTGCCCTCATGGCCTGGTGCGGCGAGCGGGATGCCGGTCTGTCCGCGGCGCATCGTGAAATGAACAGTCTGGATGGTCATGGCAACAGCGGCTGCGCGGGGCCTCGCCACGCCACTGAAAGGTGGCGATCCGCATGACGTCGTTCAAAATGGCCAGGAACTCGTTCATCGCAGGTCTCCTTCGAGCACCGATTAGACTGCCGCTGGCCTTCGTCCTCAAACGAGTATAATTTCCGCGTCGAATAACTTGAGGTTATACGAAATGAAGCGTGGCCGGCTGCCGCTGACGGCGCTCAGGAGCTTCGAAACCGCCGGCCGGCACTTGAGCTTCAGCCGCGCGGCCGAGGAACTTTATGTCTCGCAAGCGGCGATCAGCCGGCAGATCCGCGAACTCGAAACCTTCCTGCGTCAGCCGCTGTTTCTCCGCCTCCACCGCCGCGTCGAGCTGACGGATGCCGGCCGCCGGCTGCTCGACCAATTGGTGAGAAGCTTCGACGACATCGACCGGGTGCTGTCGGAGTTGGCGACATCGCCGGCGCAGTCGGTGGTGCGCGTCAGCGTCGAACCTTCGCTTGCAGCGGTTTGGCTGGTGCCGCGGCTCAACCGCTTTCGCCAGTTGCGGCCCGATATCGATGTCTCCCTGGACGTCGATCCGAGATTGATCGAGTTCCGCAGCGACCAGCCCGAGCTTGCCTTGCGCTTCAGCCCGCGCGCGAGCTCGTGGCCGCGCAGCGATGCCGAGCGCCTGGCTTCGACGGTCGATTCACCCGTCCTGTCGCCGGCATTGCTGGCGGCCGGCCCTCCCCTGGAGAAGCCGGTCGACCTTCGCCACTACACGCTGCTGCATGAGGAAAACAGACAAAGCTGGGCGCGCTGGTTCGAAGCGGCCGGCGTGGCGGCCGACGCGGTGCCCGCGCGCGGCCCGATGCTCGCCGACGCCTCGCTCTCGAAGCAGGCGGCGCTGCTCGGCCATGGCGTGGCGCTTGGCGATCTCTTGCAGATCGGCGACGAGCTCGCCTCCGGCGCGCTGGTCAAGCCTTTCGACATCGACGTCGCGTCGGGCGCCTACTGGCTGGTGGCGAGAAATTTGCAGGATCTTTCCGAGCCGGCCGCGGCTTTCGCCGACTGGATAAGAGGCGAGTTTGCCGCGACTAGGGGAGCGGTTTAGGCGCTTGTGATCAAGCAGCCTGACCGGCGCGCTTCTTCTCGATCTGGCCGATCGCGTCGACCACCGCGTCGAAGGTCAGCATGGTCGAGGCGTGGCGCGCCTTGTAGTCGCGCACCGGCTCCAAATATCTGAGGTCGGCGAAACGGCCCTCCGGCGGCGCGCCGTTTTCCTTCAGCATCTTCAGCATGGTCTCGCGCACGGCGCGCAACTCGTTAGCGTTCGCGCCGATCACATGCCGGGCCATGATCGAGGAGGAGGCCTGGCCGAGCGCGCAGGCCTTCACGTCATGGGCGAAATCGGTCACCACATCGCCGTCCATTTTCAAGTCGACGGTGACGGTCGAGCCGCACAATTTGGAATGCGCCCGAGCGGTCGCGTCGGGGTGGTCGAGCCGGCCGATCCGCGCGATGTTTCCGGCGAAGCCGAGAATTTTCGCATTGTAGACATCGTCGATCATATTTTTCCAATCCGTCGCCGCCGAGCGAACAGTGTTTGCCGCTGTTGCGTCTTCCTTTCGCTCTGCACGAGCATATATAATGCTGGCAGCCGGGCATCGACAAGGCAACCTCAAGCCATTGTCATTGCTCATCTGTTCACGCCGCTTACGGGCTGGAAACCGGGCGAGTTTCACCCGAAAGGTCGTGGTCCGTTCAACTCGTCCCACCTTTGAGTGGGACTACGGGAGACGCCTTTATGGATGCCGTCATCAAGAAACTCATGCCCCCTTCCTCCTACATGGAGAAGCCGGTCACGGACCGGCCAAGCGAGGCCGAGGTCGAGGCCGCCGTGCGCACGCTTTTGCGCTGGACCGGGGACAACCCGGATCGCGAAGGCCTCGTCGACACACCGAAGCGTGTCACCAAGGCCTTCCGCGAGATGTTCAACGGCTACGACATGTGTCCGGCCGAAGAGCTTGGCCGCACCTTCGAGGAAGTGGCCGGCTATGACGATCTCGTCATCGTCAGGGACATAAAGTTCCACTCCCATTGCGAGCACCACATGGTGCCGATCATCGGCAAGGCACATGTCGGTTACCTGCCGGACGGCAAGGTCGTCGGCCTCTCCAAGATCGCGCGCGTCGTCGACATCTTCGCGCACCGCCTGCAGACGCAGGAAGCGATGACCGCGCAGATCGCCGGCGTCATCCAGGACGTCCTCAACCCGCGCGGCGTCGCCGTGATGATCGAGGCCGAGCACATGTGCATGGCCATGCGCGGCATCCGCAAGCAGGACTCGACCACGCTCACCTCGACGTTCACCGGCGTCTTCAAGGACACACCCGAGGAACAGGTGCGCTTCGTCACTATGGTGCGCAGCTGATCGTCTGCCATCACCTGCTAAAGGCGTAGGCTGAGTCGAAAATGGTGGTTTCCGATATCCGGAGCGGAGCGTATTTATCTACGTGAGCACCGGAGGCGCGGGAACCGCCATTTTTGCAGGCCGGCCTCCGTGAATATCGGCGTCTTTAGATCGAACAAGGACCGGCGATGTCGGCACTACAATTTCCCAAAGCTCCAGCAGACAAGAAGGCGCTGGAGGAAGGCACCGCCCTTTCTCCGCGCTTCGATGCCGCTGGCCTCGTAACCGTCGTCGTCACCGACGCCGGCGACGGCATGCTCTTGATGGTCGCGCATATGAACGCCGAAGCACTGGCGCTGACGCTGGAAACCGGCATCGCGCACTACTGGTCGCGTTCGCGCAATGCGCTGTGGAAGAAGGGCGAGACCTCGGGCAATGTCCAGAGCGTCGTCGAGATGCGCACGGATTGTGACCAGGACGCGATATGGTTGAGCGTCAAAGTATTGGGCCACGACGCAACTTGTCACACCGGGAGACGTTCCTGCTTTTATCGGACGGTGGGGCTCAGCGACGGCAAGGCGACGCTTGTCAACGACGGCAGCAAACCGCTGTTCGATGCGAAAGAGGCGTATCGGAAGCCGGTGTGAACCATTCAATATTCACAAATCACTCATATTCACTATTCTCAAACATCCTTGTGGTAGAAGGGATAAGGGACAAGGGGAGATCATGATGCTCGAATGGGCGTCATTGCGCAGCAGACCTGACGTTCAGGAAGCCAACGGCCCTGCATCGTCCGGCGGCGTGCCCGATCCGAAGTCGGCGAAGAAGGCGGGCATTTCGCTGGCGCTCGGCGGCGGCTGCGCTCGCGGCTGGGCCCATATCGGCGTGCTGCGCGCGCTGGACGAAGCCGGCATCGAAGTGTCGATGATCGCAGGCACCTCGATCGGCGCGCTGGTCGGCGGCTGCTATATTGCAGGCAAGCTGGACGAACTTGAGGAGTTCGCCAGAAGCCTGACCAAGCGGCGCATCTTCGGGCTTCTCGACCTCAATCTGCGCGGCAGCGGCCTGTTCCGCGGCATGAAGCTTGACGCGCGGCTGCGCGAGCGCATGGCCGGCATCCGTTTCGAGGACCTGACGAAGCCGTTTGTCGCCGTCGCTTCGGAGATCCGCACCGGCCACGAAATCTGGCTGTCGAAAGGTTCGCTGATCACCGCCATGCGCGCGTCCTACGCGCTGCCTGGCGTCTTCGAGCCGGTGAACTGCAACGGCCGCGTGCTGGTCGACGGCGCGCTGGTCAATCCGGTGCCGGTCTCGGTCTGCCGCGCCTATGAGCAGCCGCTCGTCGTGGCGGTCAACCTCCACTACGATCTGTTCGGACGCGCCGCGGTGATCAAGCATAGCGCGGGTGAACTCGTCATCGAGAACGACGCGCCGCGTCCCGGCCAGGCCAATCCTCAGTACCAGCCACACCAGACCCGGCTCGGCATCACCGGCGTCATGGTCGAGGCCTTCAACATCATCCAGGACCGGATTTCACGCGCCAGGCTCGCCGGCGATCCGCCTGACATGTCGCTGCAGCCGAAGCTCAGCCACATCGGCCTGACCGAGTTCCACCGCGCCGATGAGGCGATCCGCCTCGGCTATCAGGCGACGATGTCGCAGATCAGCGAATTGACGCGGCTGCAGACGGTGCTCGCCTGAACTGAAGCCCCAGTCGAAGTTCAAGCTATCGCGGCATCCGTGATGCGGAATTGCACCGTACGGTTGCCGTTCCAGTAATTGCCCGACAGCGAACCGGCGACATGCACGGTCTTGCCCCTGTTCTTGAACAGGAACTCGCCGAGCGCGGTATCGACGGCCCGGAACGCTATCGCCTGGAGGTTGCCGCCGCTTTGCGACTGCAGGTCGGCGCGAATGTGGTTGGTGCCGATCGGTCGTGCGTCGGTCAGCCTGTGGCGCGGCAGCACGAACACCGGCGCGATATGTCCCGCGCCGAACGGACCGGCTTTCTCCAGCGCGTCGAGAAGCGAAAGCGTGGCGCCCTCGGCCGCAAGCGCGCCGTCGATCGCCAGGCTTTCTTCGCTCTGCAACCGGAACACGTCCGCCGACGCACGCTCCTCGAAGAAGGCTCGGAGCGCGCCGAGCTTGGCGCGCTCGACGGTGATGCCGGCCGCCATGCCGTGGCCGCCCCCCTTGACGATCAGCCCGGCCTCGGCCGCCTCACGCACCAGCCGGCCGAGATCGAAACCGGAGACCGAGCGCCCCGAGCCGGTGCCGATGCCGTTGGCGTTGAAGGCGATGGCGAAAGCCGGGCGGCGCGCATGCTCCTTGAGCCGCGAGGCCAGCAGCCCGACGATGCCCGGGTGCCAGCTGTTGCTGGCGGTGACGACGATGGCCGGACCGCTGCCGCCGGCAAGCTCGGCATCGGCTTCGGCGCGCGCCTGCGCCAGCATCTCCATTTCCATCTGCTGCCGTTCCTGGTTGAGGCGGTCCAGCGTTTCGGCAATGCTTGCGGCTTCGACCGGATCGTCGGTGGCCAAAAGCCGGCTGCCAAGCGCGGCATCGCCGATGCGCCCGCCGGCATTGATGCGCGGCCCGATCAGATAGGCGAGATGAAAAGTGTTGATCGGCTCGCCGATGCGCGAGACCCGCGCCAGCGCCGCCAGCCCCTCATTCTTCTGCTGGCGCGCCACCTGCAGCCCCTTGACCACGAAAGCGCGGTTCACGCCGGTGAGCGGCACCACGTCGCACACCGTCGCCAGCGCGACGAGGTCGAGCAGCGAGAGCAGATCGACCGGCGCGGCGTTCGGCAACTTCTCGCGCAGCACCTTCGCCGTCTGCACCAGGCAGAGGAAAACCACGCCGGCGGCGCAAAGATACCCCTGCCCCGAAAGATCGTCCTCCCGGTTCGGATTGACCACCGCATCGGCCGCCGGCAGCGCGCCGCCGACCTGGTGATGGTCGAGCACCACGACATCGGCGCCGGCTTGTTTGGCCGCCTCGACCGAAGCCGCGCTGTTGGTGCCGCAGTCGACCGTGACGATAAGCTTCGCGCCGCGCGAGATCAGCTCGCGCATGGCTTCCGGATTGGGGCCGTAGCCTTCGAAGATGCGGTCCGGAATGTAGATTTCGGACGGCACCGAAAAATGCGTGAGAAAGCGCTTCAGCAGCGCCGACGAGGCTGCGCCGTCGACATCGTAATCGCCGAAGATCGCCACTTTTTCGCCGGCCGCGATCGCATCCGCCAGCCGCTCCGCCGCCTTTTCCATATCGGTCAGCGAGGCAGGATTCGGCAAAAGCTCGCGGATGGTCGGATCGAGGAAGCGCTCGGTCTGCTCGACCGTCACGCCGCGCCCGGCGAGCACCCGCGCCACGATGTCCGGCACCCCATGGCCCTGCGCGATGGCTAAAGCGGCCATGTCCTGCCGCTCGGTCAGCCGGTGCTCCCAGGAGACACCGGTCGCCGACTGCCTGACATCGAGGAAGAACCGTCTTTCGCCCGTCATGCGACGCGCCGTCTGCACACCATCCTGTGGCAGATATCAATATGCGACGTACAGAGCAATTCCGGGAAAGCGGGCAATTAAAGGAAACTGTGGACGCTCTTCCGTCCGCAATTGCGTCGAAAGGGTCCACGCAGGCCAAAAATCAAAACTTTTCCAGATCCTGGTGACGCGCCTTGATCTCGCGCACGGTGCGCGAGGACGAGCGCAGCACGATTGTGTGGGTGGTGATGAAGGTGCGGCCGAACTTCACCCCGTCGAGCAGATTGCCGTCGGTGACGCCGGTCGCCGCAAACAGCACGTCGCCGCGCGCCATGTCCTGCGCGCGGTAGACCCGCTTCGGGTCGGAAATGCCCATCTTTTCGGCGCGCGCCACCTTCTCCGGCGTGTCGAGGATCAGCCTGCCCTGCATCTGGCCGCCGGTGCAACGCAGCGCCGCCGCGGCCAGCACGCCCTCCGGCGCACCGCCGGTGCCGAGATAGATGTCGATGCCGGTCTCGTCCGGATCGGTGGTGTGGATGACGCCTGCGACGTCGCCGTCGCCGATCAGCCGGATCGCGGCGCCCGTGGCGCGCACGGCGTCGATCAGCTTGGCGTGGCGTGGCCGGTCGAGGATGCAGGCGGTGACGTCGGACACCGCGACGCCCTTGGCCTTGGCGAGGTTGGCGATGTTTTCGGCCGGCGGCGCGTCGATGTCGATGATGCCCTCGGCGTAGCCTGGACCGATGGCGATCTTGTCCATATAGACGTCGGGCGCGAACAGCAGGCTGCCCTTTTCCGCGATGGCGATGACGGCCAGCGCATTGGGCAGGTTCTTGGCGCAGATCGTGGTGCCTTCGAGCGGATCGAGCGCAATGTCGACGGCCGGGCCTTTGCCGGTGCCGACCTCTTCGCCGATATAGAGCATCGGCGCCTCGTCGCGCTCGCCCTCGCCGATCACCACGGTGCCCTTGATGGCGAGCCGGTTGAGCTCCTGGCGCATGGCATCGACCGCGACCTGGTCGGCGGCCTTCTCGTCACCACGTCCGCGCAGCCTGGCCGCCGCGACCGCGGCCCGCTCGGTGACGCGCACGACTTCCATGGTGAGGATCCGGTCGAGACCGGCGGCGATGTTCTGGGCCATGTTCATAGATAGGCATTCCTCGTTGACTGTTGCTTCGAGCAATTCCGCGCGGAAAACCGCTAAGCGCTTTTCCTGGAATTGCTCCCGCCTCCCGCCAGAGGCGCGCTTCTTCTGGCAAAGCTCCATGACAACGGCAAGACTTGCCCCGGCAATTTTTGAAATGGCAGCAATATCAATCGATTGAAGGCGGAATGTAACCAAGCATGTCTCCCGAAAGTGGGAACCGGTTTCGGGCCGAAGACATGCGTCAAGTCAAATCAGAGTTATTCCGCCCGCTCGATGCGGATCACCTGCGGCTTGTCGGTCAGATGGCCGTCCTTGGTGACGCCTTCGACCGCCTTGCGCACCGCGGCTTCCGTCGTCTCGTGGGTGACGAGGATGACCGTCTTCTGCGCCTCGGTTTCCGGCCCGGCTGCCTGCTGCACGATCGATTCCAGCGAAATGTCGTTGTCGGCCATGCGCTTGGCGATCGCGGCGAAGACACCGATGCGGTCATGCACGGTGAGCCGGATGAAATAGCCCCCGGCGTGGCTGCGCATCTGCGCCTTCCTGTAGGGCTTCAATTCCTTCGCCGGCCAGCCGAAGACAGGCCCGTGCTGGAAGCCCGGCCGGCTCTTGGCGATGTCGGCTATGTCGCCGACCACCGCCGAAGCGGTGGCGTTGCCGCCGGCGCCGGGACCAGAGAGCAAAAGCTCGCCAAGGATGTCGGTCTCGATCGCCACGGCATTGGTGACGCCGTGCACCTGCGCGATGACCGAGGCCGTCGGCACCATGGTCGGGTGCACGCGCTGTTCGATGCCGCTGTCGGTGCGCTGGGCGACGCCGAGCAGCTTGATGCGGTAGCCGAGCTCGGCCGCCGCGCGGATGTCGGCCTGGGTGATGTTGGAGATGCCTTCCATATAGATGTCGTTGGCGGCGATCTTGGTGCCGAAGGCAAGGCTGGTCAGGATCGACAGCTTGTGCGCGGTGTCGTGGCCCTCGATGTCGAAGGTCGGGTCGGCCTCGGCGTAGCCCAGCCGCTGCGCGTCCTTCAGGCAGGCGTCGAAAGAGATGCCTTCGGCCTCCATGCGGGTCAGGATGTAGTTGCAGGTGCCGTTGAGGATGCCGAAGACGCGGGTGACCTGGTTGCCGGCCATCGCCTCGCGCATCGTCTTGATGACCGGGATGCCGCCGGCCACCGCCGCCTCGTAGTTGAGCAGCACGCCCTTCTTCTCGGCGATCTCGGCGAGTTGCACGCCATGCTTGGCCAAGAGCGCCTTGTTGGCGGTCACGACATGGCGCCCGGCCTCGAGCGCCGCCTTCACCGAGGCTCGCGCGGGTCCCTCGTCGCCGCCGATGAGCTCAACGAAGACATCGATATCGGCGTATTCGGCCAGCTTGACGGCATCGTCGAACCACCTGGCGGTGCTGAGATCGATGCCGCGGTCGCGCTTCGGGTCACGCGCCGAAACGGCGGTGACGACGATGTCGCGACCGCACTGGCGGGTGAGTTCGGCGGCCTTCTCGTTGAGCACGCGCGCCACCGAGGCGCCCACCGTGCCAAGGCCGGCAATTCCAACACGCAACGCTTCAGCCATGTCCGGCGACGCCCCTCAAAGATTGGTCGGTGTAATGTGCGGTGAACTCAGCGGCGCGCGGTGAGCGGCACAACATTGTTGGGCTGCTTGGCGGTCGAGGCAAAGAAGCGCTTGATGTTGCGCGCCGCTTGCCTGATCCGGTGCTCGTTCTCGACCAGCGCCAGGCGCACGAAGTCGTCGCCGTGCTCGCCGAAGCCGATGCCCGGCGCCACCGCCACGTCGGCATGCTCGATGAGCAGTTTGGAGAATTCGAGCGAGCCGAGCTGGCGGAACTGTTCCGGGATCGGCGCCCAGGCGAACATCGAGGCCGCGGGCGCAGGAATGGTCCAGCCGGCGCGGCCGAAGGAATCGACCATCACGTCGCGCCGCTTGTGGTAGACCTCGCGCACCTCCTCGATATCGGCGCCGTCGCCGTTCAGCGCATGCGCCGCCGCCACCTGGATCGGCGTGAAGGCGCCGTAGTCGAGATAGGACTTGACCCGGGTCAGCGCCGCGATCAGCCGTTCGTTGCCGACCGCGAAGCCCATGCGCCAGCCGGGCATGGAGAAGGTCTTCGACATCGAGGTGAACTCGACGCAGACGTCGATCGCGCCCGGAACCTGAAGCACGGAAGGCGGCGGGTTGCCGTCGAAATAGATCTCCGAATAGGCAAGGTCCGACAGGATGATGATGTCGTTCTTCTTCGCGAAGGCGACGACGTCCTTGTAGAAATCGAGCGAGGCGACCAGCGCCGTCGGGTTGGACGGGTAGTTGAGGATCAGCGCCAGCGGCTTCGGGATCGAGTGGCGGATGCCGCGCTCGACCGCCGGGATGAAGCCGTCATCGGGCTCCACCTGAAGCGAGCGGATGACGCCGCCCGACATGATGAAGCCGAAGGCGTGGATCGGATAGGTCGGATTGGGGCACAGGATAACGTCGCCGGGCGCGGTGATCGCCTGCGCCATGTTGGCGAAGCCTTCCTTCGAGCCCAGCGTCGCCACCACTTGCGTGTCGGGGTTGAGCTTCACGCCGAAGCGGCGCTGGTAATAGTTCGCCTGGGCGCGGCGCAGGCCCGGAATGCCGCGCGAGGAGGAATAGCGATGCGTGCGCGGGTCGCGCACCACTTCGCACAATTTGTCGACGATGGCCTTCGGCGTCGGCAAGTCCGGATTGCCCATGCCAAGGTCGATGATGTCGGCGCCGCGCGAGCGTGCGCTGGCCTTCAGCCGGTTGACCTGTTCGAACACGTAAGGCGGAAGCCGGCGGACCTTGTGAAATTCTTCCATTTCAGTTCCAGACGATCAAACGGGGGCGCATTCGGCGCGCGATATAAACCTAATTGCAGTTAGGGTCGAGGGCGGGATCGCATTTGCCTTCGATCTGCTTCAGCGTGTCGTCGCCATGCGTTCTGGCGAGCGTGTTGAGCGCCGCGGTATTGGGGGCTGGTTTCGCGCCGCCGCCCTTGGCAAGCTGCGCCTGCTGCTCGGACTTGAGCTCACCGAGCTTGGCGGCGGTCTCCTCCTTGGAGAGTTGCTTGGCGGCCACCTGAGGCCGAATGTTGAGGTTCGGATAGGAGCCGGTGTCCTTCGGTCCCTCGGCCAGCGCTGTCGGCGCCGAACTGTTGGCGTTGCCGGTGCTGGTACAGCCGCCTGCCAGCAACGGCGCGCACAGCACCGCGGCCGCGACGGCGATGCGGCAAATCGAACCGACGCCGAGAAAATAAGTCCCGCCAACATTAATCGTCATATTGTTTTCCTGGCAGCCGGGTTAGAGCGTGTTGGACCCGGTCAGATGTCCCATGATAATATGTCAAGAAAACGCTCCGGGAGGAACCCCGCGAACCATGTCCAAAGCGCCCGATTCGGACAAAGCGGAAAATGGCGGACCTTCGACCGTCGAGCAATATCTGGTGAAAGACCCCGAGCGTTTCGCGTTGAACATGGCGCGCATGATCGAGCAGGCCGGCAAGGCGGCCTCCGCCTGGGCTGAGCCGCGCGAGAAGGGCGAGGTGCGCGACCATGTCGCCGAGCCCGTGGTCGACATGGTCAAGACCTTCTCCAAGCTCTCGGAATACTGGCTGGCCGACCCCCAGCGCGCGCTGGAAGCGCAGACGCGGCTCTTCGCCGGCTACATGACGGTCTGGGCGAACGCCATCCAGAGGGCCAGCCCCAACGCCGAAGCCCCCGAAGACGCAGTCAAGCCCGAGCGCGGCGACAAGCGCTTCCAGGACCCGGAATGGGGTCGCAACGCCTTCTTCGATTTCCTGAAACAGGCCTATCTCGTCACCTCGCGCTGGGCCTCGGACCTCGTCGAGCATGCCGAGGGCCTGGACGAGCACACCCGCCACAAGGCGAGCTTCTACGTCAAGCAGGTCTCCAACGCGATCGCGCCGTCGAATTTCATCCTGACCAATCCGGAGCTGTTCCGCGAGACCGTCGCCTCCAACGGCGAGAACCTGGTGCGCGGCATGAAGATGCTGGCCGAGGACATCGCCGCCGGCAGGGGCGACCTGAAGCTCCGCCAGGCGGACTACGCGCCGTTCGAGATCGGCAAGAACATCGCCACCACGCCCGGCAAGGTCATCGGCCGCAGCGATGTCGCCGAGATCATCCAGTACGATCCGGCGACCGAGACGGTGCTGAAGCGCCCGCTGCTCGTCTGCCCGCCCTGGATCAACAAATACTACATCCTCGACCTCAACCCGCAGAAATCCTTCATCCGCTGGGCGATCGAGCAGGGCCACACGGTCTTCGTCATCTCCTGGATCAACCCCGACGAGCGCCACGGCGCCAAGGGTTGGGAGGCCTATATCCGCGAAGGCCTGCAATTCGGCCTCGACATGGTCGAAAAGGCGACCGGCGAGAAGGAGGTCAATTCGATCGGCTATTGCGTCGGCGGCACGCTGCTGGCGGCAGCGCTTGCGCTTCTGGCGCAGGAAGGCGACCACCGCATCAAATCGGCGACCTTCTTCACCACCCAGGTCGACTTCACCTATGCCGGCGACCTGAAGGTTTTCGTCGACGAGGACCAGGTTGCCGCGGTCGAGCGCTCGATGAGCGAGAAGGGCTACCTCGAAGGCACCAAGATGGCCACCGCCTTCAACATGCTGCGCTCCGGCGATCTGATCTGGCCATACGTCATCAACAACTATATGCGCGGCAAGGATCCCCTGCCCTTCGACCTGCTCTACTGGAATGCCGACTCGACCCGCATGGCGGCGGCCAACCATTCCTTCTACCTGCGCAACTGCTATCTCGAGAACAATCTCTCGCGCGGCACGATGGAGCTTGCCAGCCGCACCGTGTCGCTGGCCGACATCACGATCCCGGTCTACAACCTGGCCACGAAAGAGGACCACATCGCGCCGGCGCTCTCGGTGTTCCTTGGCTCGCGCTATTTCGGCGGCGATGTCGAGTATGTGATGGCGGGCTCCGGCCACATCGCCGGCGTCGTCAATCCGCCGGCGGCGCATAAATACCAGTACTGGACCGGCGCCAAGCCGGTGGGCGATTTCAACACCTGGTTCGCTGGGGCGCACGAGCATGCTGGTTCGTGGTGGACGCACTGGCAGCACTGGATCGAAAGCCAGGACAATGTGCATGTGCCGGCCCGCAAACCGGGCAAGCGTATGAAAACCTTGGGCGATGCGCCGGGCACCTATGTCAAGGTGCGTGTGTAACGGACTGTAATGTCTGGTGAGTTGACGGGCTGCCAAAACAGGGCGAAATGGTGGCGTTAATCGTTTTCGCAGCCTCAGTTCGCCTTCAGACGCACAATAATTCCGAGGCTTGCGGATTGACGCATATCCCGTTTCCGGTTCGGGAACAGGAGGTCGTCGCCAGGGGCACTGGAGCGCCACGGCGATGATGAACGGACCGGATGCTGAGGGGGAATTCTATTTTGAAACCAGCAGGTTGGCGTCTTGCACGAAGGGAAAGCCGCAGCATTGTGGCAGCGCTTTTCTCCGTGCTTCTGGCCTCCTGCACCTCGACCGGCGACCCGACTATGTCGGTCGTCACGCCGGCCTACAATTCAACCGCCACCGAGATGAGCGCTGCTTCCAGCGCCACGTCCGCGGCTTCGGCCGATTCGACCTCGCAGGTGGCGTCGGCCACCCCAGAGGCGGCATCGACCGTGATGAGCGAGGACGACAAGCCGCTGCCGGAAAAGATTGCTTATGTGCCGGAGACACGGCCTGGAGCCGCCGCGTTCCCCGCCGTCGCCGTGCCTGACGGCGCCACCTCGATTGCAGGCAACACCCCGCAACCGTTGGCACAGCCGGCGCAGACGGCCGACGAGACGAAAGCCGCCGCCGAGAAGGTCGCCGCAGGCGATGCCGCCGCGGTCGCATCGAAAGCGCAGGCGACAACGCAAGATATGAGCAATGGCGTCTATGTGACGGCCGGCGAGCCTCAGCAGCAGCCGATCGCCGCGCCGAAGAAGGGCCTGTTCGCCTCGCTGTTCAGCACCACGCCGGCTTCCGCGGCGCCCGCGCCGCTGATCAACAACGCGCGCTCAGGCGACCAGCCCGCCGCCCAGGCCAAGACCACGCCGCCGCCGGCCAAGCCGATCGTGACGCTCGCCTCCGCGACGCCGGGCGACAAGCCGGTGCAACTGGCGTCCCTCGGTGACGACAGCGGCAGCCACATTACCGGCGCCGATGCCCTGCCCGGCGTGCGCCAGACGGCGCTGTTCGAGATCAAGCGCAAGTCCGGCATCGACGACGAGAGCGACGTCGACCTCAACGAGGACGAAGGCGGCGGCTCCTACCAGGTGGCGTCCGCCGCCGGCATGGCGAGGCTCGCCCCCAACGGCCTCTTGAAGCAGAACGAAAGCGTCGACGTCGCCTGCCTCAAGCCGTCGCTGGTGCGCGTGCTGAAGACGATCGAGGGCCATTTCGGCCGCAAGATGATCGTCACCTCCGGCTATCGCGATCCCTCGCGCAACCGCCGCGCCAACGGCGCCAAGAACTCGCTGCACATGTATTGCGCCGCCGCCGACATCCAGTTGCCCGGCGTCTCGAAATGGGAGCTGGCGAGCTATGTCCGCTCGATGCCTGGCCGCGGCGGCGTCGGCACCTACTGTCACACCGAATCGGTCCACGTCGACGTCGGCCCCGAGCGCGACTGGAACTGGCGCTGCCGCCGCCGCGGCGGCGGTGGCGACGGCTAACGGAGGGCGCTTCGCCTCCCACCCGTCTTCAGCGTTGGAAATTGGCGAAAGCGGCGGCGACAGCCAATCTCCCCCCAAGTGGGGGAGATGCCCGGCAGGGCAGAGAGGGGCGCTGTCCCGCCGACATCTCAGGTTTCCGC
Organism: Mesorhizobium sp. LEGMi-168a; assembly: GCF_058312955.1. Classification (NCBI taxonomy): domain Bacteria; kingdom Pseudomonadati; phylum Pseudomonadota; class Alphaproteobacteria; order Hyphomicrobiales; family Phyllobacteriaceae; genus Mesorhizobium; species Mesorhizobium sp. LEGMi-168a. The sequence goes on along the minus strand of NZ_JBZEGV010000007.1, from coordinate 21,615 downwards.
ACCGCCGTCGGCCCATTGGAAAAAAGTTGTCGCATGTGGCCGCGGATGGGTTGCCGGTTGCGAACAACGCAATTATAAGCCGCTTCGTCTGAGCGCGCCCATCGTCTAGCGGTTAGGACACCGCCCTTTCACGGCGGTAACAGGGGTTCGATTCCCCTTGGGCGTACCAGAGATTTCAACGACAAGCTGTCACAGCCAGAGGTGTGTGGCGCCGAGCAATCCAGCCCGGCGCCGACTTCGATCACCCACGTATGTCAGCAAAGTGGCGGTTAGGCCATCTTTGCCAATATCTTGGTCATATCTGCCGTGTCGAACGCCCTCAGTGTCTCAGTTCTGATGTTGCCCATCGATGCGATTGATAAGGCTAGTGCGGTCGCAGCAATGTCGTCCTCTGCTTCGGCAACGACCACGACATCATATTTACCAAGCGTCCACAACAAGGTGTGAACCTTGACGCCGCTTTTGCTGGCCATCGCCTTGAAGGCCTCAGCACGCTTCTGAGTGTCCTTTACGGTCCTGATACCTTGATCTGTGAAATTCGACAGTAGTACGAAATGAGCCATTGGTTCCTCCCACAATGGGAACGGGCGGGCGCTCACGGCGTCCGCCGTTTCCCGGAACCACGATAACACGAGCCGGGTACGCGAACCACAATCGGTAGCGGCAACGACAACAGCGCTCGGCGCAGTGGCGCGGAAGCGATGTCGATCCGGCATCGGCGCGCCTGGCCATCGACCGGCACTTGCAGTTCTATCGCATTGGCCGCGAAGTCATCGCCCGCCGCCATCAACAAGCAGCCCGCCGGTCCAGTTCTACCGCCTGCACCGCGTCCTGGTTCACCTCCTCGCGCACCAGGCGGATGGCGCTGTCGGCGATGCGGTCGAGCTCGTCAAGATCGCTCAGCCATTTTTCGCGCTCGTCCTCAAGGAACTCGGCTCTGAGTCGACAGGGGACCCGAGAAGCAGTTTGTTATCTTGCCGATTCACCAAGTCACGCCCAAAGGCGGGCCTGTGAAGGTCAGTCCGAAACGCGCCCCGATGGCTGCGATCTGATCCATATCATCGGGGATTCGGCACTTGTGTTTCGCCATCTCCGCGAAGAAGCCCTCGAAGCCGCCGGGTGTCATGACGGTGAGCATTCTGGCGGGTCGATCGCCCACTACCCGGAATGCATGCTCGATACCGCGCGGAACGTGCACGACGCTGCCTGGGCCGACTATGCGCGTTTGACCGCTCATCCAGAACTCCACTTCGCCCGACTGGATCTGGAAGGTCTCGTCTTCGTCGTTGTGAATGTGGCGTGGAGGACCATAGCCGGGCTGGTCGAGGCTTTCGAACATTCCGAGCCGCGAGGCCGTTTGCTCCGCTGTGAGGCAAATCCTGTAGGACGTGCCAAGCCACTGGACACTGTAGGGTACCGAAGCCGCAGCCACCGAAACCTCCCGCGATCCGACGCCATTTTCGATGCAGAGAAATTGCCAGAACCGATTTCATAATTGAAATCGATAGCTATTATAAAATAAATTCAGGCGATGAATTTATCGAACTTCGATCTCAATCTTCTGCGAGTGCTCGACGCGCTGTTGCACGAGCAATCGACCGTAAAGGCCGGAGAACGCATCGGCCTATCGCAACCAGCGGTCTCAGCCGCCCTGGGACGGCTTCGGAATTTTCTGGGCGATCCGCTGTTCGTGCGCGAAGGACGGCGTATCGTGCCGACGCAATACGCCGGAAATCTCGAACTTCCGCTTCGCCGCATCCTCGATGAACTGTCGGCGCTGCTTGCCGGCCCTGGAGGCTTCAATCCGGCCGACGCCGAGCAAAGTTTCAAGATCGCAGGTTCGGATTTTTTTGCCGAGATGCTGATGCCTCCCCTCGCCAACACTATTTCCCAGCTTGCTCCGAAAATACTGGTCCAGCTGGTGGATCTGGTGCCCGACGACTATGTCGGCACGCTCGAAAAGCATGGCATCGACCTTGCCCTTGTTCCCAAGACCGATTTCCCGACCTGGATCGACTATCTTCCTGCCTTCCGGTCGACATTCGTGACGATTGCCCGCGCTGGGCACCCAAGGCTCGAGCGGGCGAATGTGAGGCCGGGTGACGTCGTACCGATCGACCTATTCTGCGACCTCGGCCATGTCGTCTTTTCGCCCGAGGGAAAACTCAAGGCCATGGGCGACACCGCACTGGCCCGCATGGGGCGCGAACGGCGGGTGGCCATGACAATGCCGGTGTTCGGCGGCGTCTGTAACGCGGTGGCGGGAAGCGACCTGGTCGCGCTCGTGCCGGAACAACTCGCGCGCAAGGTGGCATCCCGCTTGGGGCTGGCGATCTACGTTGCGCCTATGCCGATCAATCCTGCCCTCATCTGCATTGTCTGGCACAAACGCAATACAACCGATCCGACACACCGCTGGCTGCGAGAAGTGGTGCTGAAGTTGCTCTCACAACTGAATGCCAGCGAAACCGATAGCAGCGCCCATGAACCGCGCCTGACCTGAATAGCGGGCCGATGTCGGTGCTTGTGAACTTGACGGTAAGAAGAGAGGAGGGAGGACCACGCCGGCTCCCACGACCGACCGGGTGTTTGAAACGGTCACGTAAGCGACCTCGAGGCGGTCGATTCCATCAGGAAACCACCCCAAACACCACCGTCTGAACCAACCCTCCCCCCGACCGGTTCTCCAGCCGGATCGTCCCGCCGTAGCGCTCGATGATCTCCTTGGCGATGGCAAGCCCCAGCCCGGCGCCCGGGATGAATTGCGTGCGCGCCGGATCGACGCGGAAGAACGGCTCGAAGGCCTTGTTCAACAGGTTCGGCGGAATGCCGGGTCCCCGATCGGCGATGGTGAGCACGGCCTGGCCGCCCTGCGCAGTGAGCGCGACGACGCAGCTTTTGCCATGCGTGGCGGCGTTGATGATCAGGTTGCGCAGCGCGCGGCGCAGTCCGAGCGCGCCGGCTTTCACCGAGACCTTGTCGAGATGGTCGATCGATACGGCATGGCCGAGCGCCGTCATCTCGGTCTCGATATCGCGGATCAGCCGGTCCAGTTCCACCGCCTGCACCGCGTCCTGGTTCACCTCCTCGCGCACCAGGCGGATGGCGCTGTCGGCGATGCGGTCGAGCTCGTCGAGATCGCTCAGCCATTTTTCGCGCTCGTCTTCGAGGAACTCGGCGCGAAGCCGCATCCTGGTCATCGGCGTTCGAAGGTCGTGGCCGGCGGCCGCGACCAGGCGCATGCGGCTTTCCATCGCCGCCTTGAGCCTCGCCGAGAGCTGGTTGAGCGCCTGCGCGGTGGCCCTGACCTCGGCCGATCCCTCCTCCGGGACAGTTGCCAGCACGCCGTCCGAGCCGATCTTGCTGACGGCGGCCTCGAGCATTTCCAGCGGCCGCACCAGCACTCCGGTAAAGTAGATCGACACCGGCGTGGCGCCGAGCACGATCAGCGCCATCCAGCCCGCCAGTCCGTACCAGACATCGCGCGGCGGCCCGAAATCGGGGACATCGACGATCATCCAGCGATGGTCGGGCAGCTCGACCGAAGCCACCATTCCCGGCCTGCCGGCATTACGGCTGACCACGGCAGAAACATCGAGACCGTTGTGGTGCAGGATCTCGTTCAACACTGTCGTGTGCTTGCGATCCTCGAAGCCATCGGCCGGGCGATCCTTTACGACGACCGGCGCGTCGCCGGCTTGTCGCACGTGGCCGGGAACCAGCTGCACCATGTAGTGGATCTGGCGGGCAAGCGGGCCCATGACCAGTTCGGGCGACGGCCCGCCGAGCACCTTGACCGCGACAAACGTGGCGAGGCCGACCACGCCGAGGATCGAAACGACAAGAAGGATGATCAGCCGTCGGCGCAGCGATGTCATGGCTCGACATCCGCGGTTTCGACGCGCGCGGTAAGCTGATAGCCGCCATTGCGCACGGTCTTGAACAGCGAGCCCTCGCCGGCCTCGGCGAATTTCCGCCGCAGCCGGCTCATCAGCACGTCGACGGAACGTTCGAGCGGGTCGCGCTCGCGCCCTTGCGTCAGGTCGAGCAACTGGTCGCGCGACAACAGCCGCCCGGGCCGGTCGAGAAAGACCTGCAACAGGTCGAATTCCGCGCCGGTAAGGTCGACGATCTCGCCGTCGTTATCCATCACCTTGCGCGTGTCGGGCTCCAGCCGGTAGCCGGCGAAATGGTAGACGCGCACCTTGGGCGGCGCGGCTTCTTCCGGCGCCGAGCGCCTCAGCACCGCGCGGATGCGCGCCGAGAGTTCGCGCGGATTGAACGGCTTGCCGAGATAGTCGTCGGCGCCGAGCTCCAGGCCGATGATGCGGTCGACATCTTCCTTCAGCGCCGTCAGCAGGATGACCGGGATATGCGGCTTGCGGTCGCGCAAGCTGCGGCAGATGTCGAGCCCGGAGCCGTCCGGCAGCATGACGTCGAGCACGATCAGGTCGAATAGGCCGGTGGCGAGCTTTTGCTCGCATTCGCGCCGGTCCGCCGCCACGGAGACCCTGAACCCCTGCCCGTCGAGATAGCGCCCGAGCAGCGTCCTGATCTCGCGATCGTCGTCGACGACAAGGATATGGGCCAAAGTATGGGATTGTGCCTGCATGTCTGCCCGCTTGCCTTTGTGCCTGGGATTATAGGGAGAGCCGCCGCCAAGCGGCATGGAAAATTGCAACGGAATGTTTCCGCGGGGCGGACGGAAACGTTGGGAAACAAATCTCCCTTTTCTAGAAACCTTCGGCAACGCGCCGAAGCAAAGCGGCAAAGGACGCTTCCTATCCTCCTGCCACCCGAAGCATGAGAGGAAAGGATCACATCATGCGAAGCAGACTTTTGGCGCTCGGCCTGTTCTCGGTCGCGGCCATCCATCCCGTGCTGGCCGCCCAACCCGATCCTGGCGCACCCGGTGACGAGCCGCCGGCAATCGGCCGGCAGGACGATGCGAACCCGGCCCCGATGCCGTGGCCTGGCCCGCATGGGCCGATGCGGCACGGCCCGCAGGGGCCGGAGGGTTTCGGCTTCCGCCGCATGGGACCGCCGCCGCCGGAAATGCTTGCCGCCCGGCTTTCAGCGCTCGAGACCCGCATCGGCATCCGCTCCGAGCAGCTCGACGCATGGCGCGACTATACCAGCGCGCTGCAGGCGGTGCTGGCGCCGCCGCGGTTCGACCACGGCCCTGGCGCTCCCGGCGGTCCCGAAGCAGGCGGCCCTGAAGCAGGTGGGCCGGCTGGCCCTGGCGCCCACGATCAGGCGCGGCGCGATCCCTTCGCCTTCCAGGAACGACTGGCCGACGAGGTCACCAAACGCGCGGCTTCGGCCGCCAAGCTGAAGGACGCGATCGCCGCGCTGCGCGGCAAGCTGACGCCCGAACAACTCGAAATCCTCGCTTCGGCGGATCGGCCGCTCGGCCCGCCCCCCGGTCCATGGGGCAATCCGCCGGATGATGCAGCCGGACCCGGAGGTCCGCCCGAACATGGCGGACAACTCCAGCCACCCCTACCCCGGAATGGCGAGCAACTCTGACCGGCTGCGCCGGCCGGCCCGTTGACCCACCCGTTCACGGGCCGGCCGGTTCTTTGCGAATTGGCGGACGCGTCCGCGCAACCGCCAAGCATGGAACGCATGATGATGTGGGAAGCCCTGATGATGCTGCGGCTGCTTGCCTCCCTGGGCGCGCCCGTGCCGATCCACCGTTACGCAAAGCCGCCGGTCCTGCCGGCGAGCACGTTCAAGGGCAAGATCCGGCTGAGCTTCGCCGCCTACCGCCTGTCGCTTCCGATCCTGGCAATTTCGAACACTGAAAATCATGACCAGAAAATTGCGTAAAAGGCATCTTCTGCTCGTCGCCGTGCTGGTCGCGGCCGGAGTGGCCGCCATGCTGAAGGCCTATGGCCGCGGCACGCCGGAACCGGATGTCGAGAAGCCCGCGCCGGCCCAGGCCGCCACGCTCACCGTTTCCGTGGAGACGGTCGGATCGCAGGCGGTCACCGCTTCGGTCAGCGCCACCGGCACCGTTTCCGCCTGGCAGGAAGCGACGATCGGCGCGGAGGAAAACGGCCTGCGCCTGACCAACGTTCCGGTGAAGGAAGGCGACCATGTGAAGGCGGGCGATGTCGTCGCGAGGCTGGACGACGCGCTGCTCAAAGCCCAGCTCGCCGAACAGAAGGGAGCCGTCGCTGAGGCGCAGGCGACGCTCGACTCCGCGCTGTCGGCCGCCGCGCGCGCCGACAAGCTGCTCGCCAGCAATGCCGTCAGCGCCGAGACAGCCGAGGACAAGGCGACCGCCGTCAAGACCGGCAAGGCCGGGGTCGAGCAGGCCGAGGCCGCCGCTGAGAGGCTGCAGGCCCAACTCGACCGGACGACCATCCGCGCCCCCTTCGACGGCGTCGTCTCCAGCAAGCCGGCTGTGACGGGCTCGATCGTCCAGGCCGGCACCGAGCTGATGAAGATCGTCCGCGACGGCAGGCTGGAGGTCGGCGTTCTTGTTCCCGAAAAAGATCTGGCGGCAATCTCGGTCGGCCAGGCGGCGACCATCGCCGATGCCGCCGGCCGCACCTTCTCAGGCAGCGTTTCCTCGATCGCCGAGACGGTGAATGCGATCACGCGGCTTGCCACCGTCTATGTCGAGATCGGCGAAGGCTCGGGGCTGAAACCCGGCATGTTCGCCCGTGTCTCGATCGAGACAGCAGCGTCCCGCCAGCTCAGCGTCGCCGAGGCAGCCCTGGTCTGGCATGACGGCAAGCCGGCTGTCTTCGTCGTCGACGACAAAGGCAAGGTCGGCGCGCGTTCCGTTGTGACCGGTTCGCGTCAGAAAGGCAGGGTCGCCATCGAAAGCGGGCTTTCCGAAGGCGACCGCGTCGTCGTCGCGGGCGCCGGCTTCCTCAACGACGGCAACCTCGTGCGCGTCGCCGCCAGTGAGACGAAGGCCGCCGACGCCGCAACGGAGCCGGCGCAATGAACGCCATCTCCTCCTGGTCGATCCGCAATCCGGTTCCGACCATCGTGCTGTTCCTGTCGCTTGCGATCGCCGGCGTCTACGGCTTCATGCAGCTGCGCACCAACAACATGCCCGACATCGACCTGCCGACCGTCACCGTCACTGTGGCGCAGCCGGGCGCGGCGCCGAGCGAGATGGAAGTCCAGGTCGCGCGCGTCATCGAGAACGCCGTGGCGACCCTTGAAGGCGTCGACGACGTCTCGACCTCGATCAGCGAGGGCTCGTCCGTCACCACGGTCGAATTCACGCTAGGCACCGATCCGGAGACCGCAACCAACGACGTCCGCAACGCCGTGTCCGGCGTGCAATCCAGCCTGCCGGCCGCCGCCCAGACGCCGGTTGTGGCGAAGGTCAACGCCACCGGCAATTCGGTGCTAACTTTTGTCGTCGAGGCGCCGACCATGTCGCCCGATGCGCTGAGCTGGTACATCGACAATGACGTCGCCAAGGTGCTGCTCGGCGTCGACGGCGTCTCCAAGATCACCCGTTCCGGCGGCGTCGACCGCGTCGTCCGCGTCGAGCTCGACCCCGATCGCCTGGCGGCGCTCGGCATCAGCGCCGGCGATGTCAGCCAGACGCTGGCCTCCAACAACGTCAACCAGCCGGGCGGCCGCGCCACCATCGGTGGCCAGGAGCAGTCGGTGCGCACGCTTGCCAGCGCCACGACGGTCGAGGCGCTCGCCGATACCCGCATCGCGCTCTCCGGCGCCGGCGACGTCAAGCTCTCCGACCTCGGCACCGTCGTCGACAGCTGGGAAACGCCGCGCCAGGCCGCCTATCTCGACGGCAGGCAAGTCGCCGCCTTCAATGTCTACAGGTCGGTCGGCTCCAGCGAGATCGACGTCGTCAAGGCCGCGCGCGCCGCGATCGCCGAAATCGGCGCCAAGACCACGACGGCAAAATTCACCGAAGTCACCTCCTCGTCCGGCTTCGTCCAGGAAAGCTACGACGCCGCCCTCGAGGCGCTCTGGCTCGGCGCCCTGCTCGCCATCGGCGTGGTCTGGCTGTTCCTGCGCGACATCAGGGCGACGCTGGTTTCGGCGGTGGCGATGCCGCTGTCGCTGATCCCGACCTTCGCGGTGATGGCGGCCTTCGACATCTCGCTCAACAACATCACCCTGCTCGCCCTGTCGCTGGTGGTCGGCATCCTCGTCGACGACGCCATCGTCGAGATCGAGAACATCGTGCGCCACATGCGCCAGACCGGCGCCAGCGCCTACCAGGCGGCGATCGAGGCCGCCGACGAGATCGGGCTTGCCGTGGTGGCGACCACCGCGACCATCGTCGCCGTCTTCCTGCCGGTCGCCTTCATGCCCGGCATTCCCGGAAAATTCTTCTTCTCGTTCGCCGTCGCCGTCAGCGTGTCGGTGCTGTTCTCGCTGCTGGTGGCGCGCATGCTCACGCCGCTGATGGGCGCCTATCTGGTGCGCGCCGGTGGGCACAGCGAGGACGACCAGCCGGCCTGGGTGCCGACCTATCTCTGGCTGCTGCGCAAGGCGCTCGACCATCGCTGGATCACGCTCGTCGCCGGCATCGCCTTCTTCGCCGGCTCGATGATGCTGGCGACACGACTGCCGACCGAATTCATGGCGGCGGCGGATCGCGGCCGCTCGATGATCTCGGTCGAACTGCAGCCTGGTTCGACGATCGAGCAGACGGCGGCCGTGGTGCAGGACATCACAAAGCGGCTCGAAAAGGAGCCGGCCGTCGACAGCGTCTTTGCCACCATCGGCACGGCGGCCTCGTCCGGCGGCGGACCGAACCAAAGCTCGAGCTCGGCCGAAGTCCGCACGGCGACCGTCACCGTCAACCTCAAGCCACGCGCCGAACGGACGATGAGCCAGCAGCAGTTCGAGGCCGAGGCCTCGCCCAAGCTGAACGACATTCCGGGCGCCCGCATCCAGTTCGGCGCCGACGGTTTCGCCGGCGCAAAAGTGTCGATCACGCTGGTTGGTGACGATGGCGCAGCGCTTGAGAAAGCCAGCGATGAACTCATTGAGCAGATGAAATCCATCCCCGGCCTCATCAACCCGACCTCGACCGCTGCGACCATGAAACCCGAGCTGATCGTGCGTCCGGACAGCGCCAAGGCGGCCGAGCTCGGCGTCACGCCGACCGAGATTGCCGCGACGGTGAAGATCGCCACCATCGGCGACACCGACACCAGCCTGGCGAAGTTCAACCTCGGCGACCGCCAGGTGTCGATCGTCGTCACCCTGCCCGACGGCGCCATCGACGACCCGGCCAAGCTTGCCGTCCTGCCGCTGACCGGCAGCAAGGGCACGGTGCCGCTCGGCGCCGTCGCCGACATCGGCTTCAATGCCGGGCCGAACAGCATCACCCGAGTGGATCGCAGCCGCAGCGCAACGATAGAGGCCGATCTTTCCGGCCTGACACTCGGCCAGGCGACCACCGCCATTCGCGCCCTGCCGGTGATGAAAAACCTGCCGCAAGGCGTGCACGAGCTGGCGCGCGGCGACGCCCAACGCATGCAGGAGCTGTTCACGGGCTTCGCCACCGCGATCGCCGCCGGCATCATTCTGATGTACCTGACGCTGGTGCTGCTCTTCCGCAGCTTCGTGCAGCCGGTGACCATCCTGGTGGCGCTGCCGCTTTCGGTCGGAGGCGCGCTGGGCTTGCTTCTCGTCACCGGCAAGGCGCTTGGCATCTCGCCTTTGATCGGCATACTGATGCTGATGGGCATCGCGGCCAAGAACTCGATCCTGCTCGTCGAATATGCTCTGGTCGCCGAGAAGGAGCATGGCATGAGCCGCTTCGAGGCGCTGCTGGACGCCGCCCGCAAGAGGGCTCGGCCCATCGTCATGACATCGATCGCCATGGGCGCCGGCATGCTGCCGATCGCGCTCGGCATCGGCGCGGACGCCGAGACGCGGGCGCCGATGGCGATCGCCGTCATCGGCGGGCTGCTCTCCTCGACCGTGCTCAGCCTCGTCTACGTGCCGGTGGTCTACACCTTCATGGACGACATCCAGCGCTTCCTTGCCCGTCACCTCCGCAAGCTGCTGGTCGAAGGGTCAGGCATCGACGGCCAGGCGGCGACCGCAACTCCAGGGAAAGATCCAGCCAATGCATTTCCAGCCTAGTCATTCTCATTCGTTGGCGGGGCCACGCCGGCTGTCGCCCTGGGCGGGAATGCTGTGCGCCGCCCTCATTCTGACAGCCTGCTCCCAGGAGAAGAGTCAGGCTCCGGCGGGCATGGGCGGCGTCGGCCGCCCCGAGGTCGGCGTCGTCACGCTGCATCCGCAATCGGTCGCGATCACCGCCGAATTGCCCGGCCGCACCGCGGCCTCCCTCATCGCCGAGGTGCGCCCGCAGGTCGACGGCATCATCCAGCAGCGCCTGTTCCAGGAAGGTGCGGAGGTGGTGCCGGGACAGCCGCTCTACCTCATCGATCCGGCGAGCTACCAGGCGGCCTATGACAGCGCCGTCGCCGCCCAGCAGAAGGCCGAAGCCGCGCTCCCCACCGCGCAGGCCAAGTTCGACCGCTATGCCGGATTGCTGAAGCAGAACGTGGTCTCGAAGCAGGATTACGACGATGCGGCAGCGACGCTGGCGCAGGCTCAAGCCGATGTGGCGTCCGCCAAGGCCAGCGTCGAGACCGCGCGCATCAGCCTCAATCGCACCTCGATCACCGCGCCGATCGCCGGCCGGATCGACAAATCCACGCTGACGCCCGGAGCGCTGGTCACCGCCAACCAGGAAACGGTGCTCACCACCATCCGCGCGCTCGACCCGATCAATGTCGACGTCACGCAATCGAGCACCAATCTGCTCAACCTGCGCCAGGCGATCAACGAAGGGCGGCTGAAGTTCAGCGGACCCAATGTCAGCGTGAAGCTGAAGCTCGACAACGGCACCATCTATTCGCGGACCGGCAAGCTGGAATTCGCCGGCGCCAATGTCGACCAATCCACTGGCACTTTCGCGCTCAGGGCCCAATTCCCCAACCCCGACCGGCTGCTGCTGCCCGGCATGTATGTCCGCGCCATCGTCGAGGAAGGCGTCGCCCAGAACAGCTTCCTGGTGCCGCAGCGCGCCGTCAGCCGCAATCCCAAGGGCGAGGCGACGGCAATGGTGGTGAATGCCCAGGGCAAGGTTGAATCGCGCGCCTTGAGCGTGCGCAACAGCGTTGGCAACAACTGGCTGGTGGACTCCGGCGTCGGCGACGGCGACCGCGTCATCGTCGAGGGCATCCAGCTCGTGCGCGCCGGCGGCGACGCGACGCCGGTCGAGGTGACCATCGACGAGGCGACCGGCGAGATCAAGGATCGCGAGCAGACCTCAGCCACGGTGGAAACGGCCGGTGGCAAAACTGGCGGCGCCGGCAAGCAACCGGCGTCTGGCGCAACCGGGAACTGAGGCGATGTCGACCTTCTTCATCAACCGCCCGATCTTTGCCTGGGTGATCGCCATCGTGATCATGCTGGGCGGCCTGCTCGCGCTGCGGTCGCTACCGATCTCGCAATATCCGCAGATCGCCCCCACCACGGTCAACATCAGCGCGAACTACCCCGGCGCCGACGCCCAGACGGTGGAGAACTCGGTGACCAAGGTCATCGAGCAGGGCATGACCGGCATCGACAATCTCGACTATATGACGGCGACCTCGACATCGACCGGTTCGGCCTCGATCACGCTGACCTTCACCAGCGCCGCCAATCCCGACACCGCCCAGGTGCAGACCCAGAACAAGCTGCAGCTCGTGCAGTCGCAGCTGCCGCAGGTCGTCCAGAGCAACGGCATCACCGTCTCCAAATCCTCGACCGGCTTCCTGATGGTCATCGGCTTCGTCTCCGGCGACGGCAAGATGAACTCGACCGACCTCGCCGACTATGTCGACAGCACGGTCAACGACACGCTGAAGCGCGTCGAGGGCGTCGGCTCGACGCAGCTCTTCGGCTCCGGCTATGCCATGCGCATCTGGCTCGATCCCGACAAGCTCGCCCAATATGCGTTGATGCCGAGCGACGTGGCGACCGCCATCGAGGCGCAGAACACGCAGGTCTCCGCCGGCCAGCTCGGCGGCCTGCCGGCGCGCAAGGGGCAGCAGCTCAACGCCACGGTGACGGCAAAAAGCCGGCTGCAGACCGCCGAGCAGTTCCGCAGCATCATCCTGAAGAGCAACACCGACGGCTCGCTGGTTCGGCTGAACGACGTCGCCAAGGTCGAGATCGGCGCCGAAAGCTACACCACTGCGGCCTTTTACAACGGCAAGCCGGCAGCCGGCGTCGCCGTCAATCTGGCGACCGGCGCCAACGCCATCAGCACCGCCGAGGCGGTGCGCGCGACGATCGATCGGCTCAGCTCGACCTTCCCGCAAGGGGTCGAGGTCGTCTACCCATACGACACCTCGCCCTTCGTGCGCCTGTCGATCGAGGAAGTGGTCAAGACGCTGGCCGAAGCGATCGTGCTGGTTTTCCTGGTGATGCTGCTCTTCCTGCAGAACCTGCGCGCCACCATCATCCCGACCATCGCCGTGCCGGTGGTGCTGCTCGGCACCTTCGGCGTACTCTCCTTCTTCGGCTACTCGATCAACACGCTGACCATGTTCGCCATGGTGCTCGCTATCGGCCTGCTCGTCGACGACGCCATCGTCGTGGTCGAGAATGTCGAGCGCGTGATGCAGGAGGAAGGCCTGCTGCCGAAAGAGGCGACGCGCAAATCGATGAACGAGATCACCGGCGCCTTGATCGGCATCGCCACCGTGCTTTCGGCCGTGTTCGTGCCGATGGCTTTCTTCGGCGGCTCCACAGGCATCATCTACCGGCAGTTCTCGGTGACCATCGTCTCGGCCATGGTGCTTTCCGTGCTGGTCGCGCTGGTGCTGACGCCGGCGCTCTGCGCCACGATCCTGCGGCCGCCCAGGGATCACGCCACGCAGAGAGGTCCGTTCGGCTGGTTCAACCGCGCCTTCGACCGCGGCGCGACGGCCTATCGCGGCGGCTCGCACGGCATCATCAACCGCGGCAAGCGCTTCCTCGTCGTTTTCCTGGCCATCGTCATCGCCATGGGCTGGATGTTTGCCAGGCTGCCAAGCTCGTTCCTGCCGGAAGAAGACCAGGGCATCCTGATCACCAGCGTGCAGCTGCCGACGGGCGCGACGCAGGACCGGACCGAGCGCGTGCTCGCCAAGGTGACCGATCACTATCTGAACGAGGAGAAGGACGCTGTCGAAGGGGTCTTCACGGCTTCCGGCTTCGGCTTCGGCGGGGCCGGTCAGAATGTCGGCATCGCCTTCGTCCGGCTGAAGGATTTCGACAAGCGCACGTCACCGGCGCTCGCCGCGCAAGCGGTCGCCGGCCGCGCGATGGGCGCTTTTTCCAAGATCAGGGATGCGCAGGTCTTTGCGCTCGCACCTCCCGCCATCCAGGGTTTCGGCAACACCAGCGGTTTCGACTTCTACCTGCAGGACGTCAACGGCGCCGGCCATGAGGCGCTCATCCAGACGCGCAACCAGCTGCTGGGTCTCGCTGCGCAAAGCAAGCTGCTCGCCAACACCCGCCCCAACGGCCAGGAGGATCAGCCGCAATTCTCGGTCGATATCGACCAGGAAAAGGCGAGCGCCCTCGGCGTCGGCCTTGCCGACATCAACAACACGCTTTCCACCGCCTGGGGCAGCGACTACGTCAACGACTTCATCGATCGCGGCCGGGTGAAGCCGGTCTATCTGCAGTCGGATCCGGACTTCCGCATGCAGCCGGAAGACCTGGATAAATGGCAGGTCCGCAATTCCGGCGGCGCCATGGTGCCGTTCTCGGCCTTCGCCTCCAGCCACTGGACATACGGCTCGCCCCGGCTCGAGCGCTACAACGGTTCGGCGGCGGTCGAGATCCAGGGCGCGGCGGCCGCCGGCCAGAGTTCAGGCGCCGCGATGGACGAGATCGACAGGCTGGTCGCGCAACTGCCTGCCGGCTACTCGCACGAGTGGACAGGGCTGTCGCATCAGGAGCGGCTTTCCGGCAATCAGGCGATGTCGCTGTATTTGATTTCGGCGCTTGTCGTCTTCCTCTGCCTCGCCGCGCTCTACGAGAGCTGGTCGATCCCGTTCGCGGTCATGCTGGCGGTGCCGATCGGCATCTTCGGCGCGCTGGCGGCGGCGAGCCTGTTCGGGCAGACCAACGACGTCTATTTCAAGGTCGGCCTGCTGACCACGATCGGTCTCGCCTCGAAAAACGCCATCCTCATCGTCGAGTTCGCCATCGAGCGGCAGGCGGCCGGAATGGGGCTGGTCGAGGCGACGCTGGAAGCGGCGCGACAACGGTTACGGCCAATCCTGATGACGTCGCTGGCCTTCATTCTCGGCGTCACGCCACTGGCGATCGCCAGCGGCGCGGGCTCGGGAGCGCAGAACTCCGTCGGCATCGGCGTGATGGGCGGCATGATCGCGGCAACCGCGATCGGCGTGTTCCTGGTGCCGCTGCTCTTCGTCACGGTGCGCAGGATCTTCAAGGGTAAGGCCGCCAAGCAGGATTCCGGGCAGGATACGGGCGGGGCGCCAGCCACAGCCACTCAGCAATAAGGGTTTCAGTTATGACAGGTTTCGAACGCGGTCAGCGGACCGCGAAGGGGCTCTTTTTGCCCATTTTTGCCGCCGCCCTGCTCTCCGGATGCGTCGTCGGCCCCGACTATCGGACGCCCTTGTTGGCCGTGCCGGCGACCTGGAGCGGCCAGAAGGTGACGAAACCGGCGAAGCCGGCGCAGCTGTCGAAATGGTGGCTGAAGCTGAGCGATCCCGCGCTCAACGCGCTCATCGAGGACGCCGTTGCCGGCAATCTGGATGTGGCGACGGCCAAGGCCAAGATCCGCGAGGCGCGCGCGAGCTACCGCCAGTCCGCGGGGACGCTGTTTCCGTCCGCCGACGGTTCGGCTTCCGCCACGCGCAACAAGACCGCCGCGACCACGTCAGGTGGTGTCGGCAGCGAAACCTACGACCAGTATCAGGCAGGTTTCGACGCCAGTTGGGAGCTCGACCTCTTCGGCGCCAATCGCAGGAGTGTCGAGGCCGCCCGCTACGGATTGGACGCTTCCGAGGAAAACCTCCGTTCAACCCTTTTGACCTTGATCGGCGATGTCGCCTCCAATTACGTCCAGGCACGCGGTTACCAGACCCGCATCGCGCTTGCCCGGCGCTCGGCCGCATCGCAAAGGCAGACCGCCGAACTCACCCGCACGATGGCTCTGGCCGGCACGGCGACTGCTGCCGATGTCGCCAAGGCCATGGGACAGGCAAGCAGCACGGAAGCCGACGTTCCGACCCTCGAAGCGGGTTATGCCGAAGCGGTGCATCGCCTTTCGGTGCTGACCGGGCGGCCGCCGGCCGCTTTGACCAACCGATTGAAGCGCCCCACATCGATCCCGACGCCGCGCCTGCCGGTCCCGACCGGCATTCCGGCCGACATTCTGCTGACCCGCCCGGATGTGCGCATGGCCGAACGGCAATATGCTCAGTACACCGCCAAGATCGGCCAGGCCGAGGCGGCGCGCTATCCGAGCGTCAGTCTGACGGGAGACATCAGCACGACCGCCCTGAAACTTGGCGATCTCGGCAGGAATTCCACCATCGGCTGGTCTTTCGGCCCGACGCTCAGCGTGCCGCTGTTCAACGCCGGCCAGTTGCAGGCCGCCGTCGACATCGCCAAAGCCCAGCGCGACCAATATTTCATTGCCTACAAGGCCGCCGTGCTGACGGCGCTGGAGGATTTGGAGAACGCGACGGTCTCGCTGTCGCAGGAGCGCATCAGAAACGGCAAGCTCGCCTCTTCCGCGAAATCCTATGGCGACGCCGCCCGGCTCGAAAGAACGCTCTACAAGGCCGGCGAGACAAGCCTTCTCGACGTGCTGGATGCGGAGCGATCGCTTTATTCGGCCGAAGACACGTTGCTGCAGAGCCGGGTGTCGATCGCCACCGATTACATCGCTCTCAGCAAGGCGCTCGGCGGCGGCTGGGACGGCACGATCGAGAGCGCCAAGCCTGAAGTCGTCGATGTCGGCGCAGGCCCGCGGCTGGCATCAAGCACGCAGTCACACGAAGCCGAGCGTCTATGGCGTCGGAACAAATCTCCGTGAGCAATAGCTGAAAGCAATCGTCCACTATACTATAATCTGGTCGAGGCAATGCGATGTCGAACGTCTACGATCTTGGAACCGATCTGGTACGTCGTATCTATGAAAAGCGCATAGATGCGCCCGCGATTCTTGATATCAGCACGCATTTTCCCAACGCAGTGAAGTTCGCAGCTGCCTGGCAGAGCATTCGTGACGAGGCGCTGTCGGTGCAGCTGAACCGGGTGCCGCGTTTCCACGACATCATGCCCGAGCAGGCCGGGATTTCGGCCAATGACGGCCTCGATTGGCGCATGTTCGTGCTCAAGGCCTACGACATGGCGATCCCGAAAAACCTGGCGCGGATGCCTACCCTCAGCCGGCTGCTGTCAGAATGCCCGGAGGTCAAATCGGCGGCTGTCTCGTTCCTGGCGCCGCGCAAGCACATCCCTGCCCATCGCGGCCCCTTTCGCGGCATCATGAGATTTCATCTCGGCCTGGTCATCCCGAAACAGCCTGACGGCCGCCCGGCGACCATCATGATGATCAACCATGAGGAAAAGCGGATCGCGGACGGCGAGTGCATGCTGTGGGACGACACGTTCGAGCACGAGGTCATGAACAATGCCGATCAGGCGCGCATCGCCTTGCTGCTCGATGTGTGGCGTCCGGAGATGCCGCTGGACATGGAAATCCTCTCGCGCCTGATCGTCCGCGGCGTGCAGGTCGGAATGCACTACAGGGGTGTGTCTTTTGGAGGTTGAGGCTAGGCACGCGCCTCGCGAAACCCTCTTGCGTTGCCGCCGCGCTTGACCGGCAGCATCATATCCCTGGCAAGCAGACCGCTGACGCGGCAGAAGGCCATGAATGCCCGGCAGGCTTCCTCGGTGCCCGCCACATCGACCGTTGCGCCGAAGCAGGCGTTGAAGGCGGCGTCATAGACCTTGCCCTGCCGGCGCTTCGGCCAGTCCTGCAGGAAGTCGAGCGCCTGTTCGACGCTGTAGATTTCCTCGACCGGCAGGCCAGGCGCGGGCGCGATGCGCACCGGCACCTCGAATTGCAGTCTGTCCATTCCCTGTCTCCCGAACCGGCGCGGTTGGAGCAACGCCATTCGTTCTGAAAAGTTGCTTTCGGGGTCTTCTGGCCCAGGAATGTGACCTCAGTGCGGTGCGCGGATCCACCATCGGTGCGGCAGATCGGCGCTTGGTCACATCGTTCATCGAATCCTCTTGGTGTGACAGGGCGATGCAACCGGCATCGCTCGTCACAAGTATCCGCATGCCAGTCATTCTACTGGTTCGCCGGATCGGTCTCCGCCTCATAGGCCATGCGTGAGACCACCATCAGCAGATAGGCGGACGGTCCGGCGAAGATGACGGCGAGCACGATCGCCGCCGTCCCCTCCATGCGAAGCGTTGCGGCGACCGCCCAGTAGACCGTGCCAATGCAGATGATTGCCTGGACGGCCAAGAACGAGGCTGCCGAGGCGGCGCGCGTAAGAGTTTTGAATGTCTTGATGCGTTGCATCGAGAAATGTCCGAACTGGCGCGCCACGCAACCGGCGGACGGCCGATAGCCGTCGCCGGATCGCGGCGCGAAGGAATGTTTGGGTGTGAAGCTGCGGTCGGCGACCGCCGGGCTCAGGCTGCGGGTGGCGCCCGAGGCTGATTGGCGTGCGAGAGCGGCGCGGCCGCAAAGGCAGGCACGATGCTCGGCTGCGCCGGCAAAGCCTGGCCAGCAACAAGGAAATCGGATGCTGGGGCGAGAGCACCGGGATTGCCGCTGACGAGCTTTATGGGCAGCGGCCGCCCGGCGCGGACCTCGACCGCCTGCGCCTTGCCGCTGACCCTCAGCAGGGCAAGCGTTTCGCCCTGCCGCGTTGCGCTGATGCTGGCGCCGCCCGAGGCCGTGGCTGTCGAGGCGGAGATTTCAGCCTGGGCGAAGCCCAGCAGCGCAAGCACGAGCAGCGCCATCAGGGCCGAGCATGCGGTCCTTAATGGCAGCAGCGTCGATCTGGCGCGTTCCGATGCCGTCAACGGCATAAATCTCCCATATCCAGACCCGCCCTAACCCATGGGGTGGCGAAAGGAAAGCTTGGCAGTGAGCCCTGACGCGCCAACCTTGCGCCAGCAAATATTCCCGGCGGCGGCCGGTCGAGGGCACTTCGTCCTTGAACCTTGCGGCATCCAGTGCCAAATCTGGAGAAAATTTTCCGCATCGGCTCGCATCAGGAGCCAACCCAAAAACGGACAAGAATGGTTACCTATCTCGACGCCGCAACGGCCCCTTTGAGAAACACAGGCCAGATCCGCCTTTATGGCGAGGAAGGCTTTGCCGGCATGCGCAAGGCCTGCGACCTCACCGCGCGCTGCCTCGACGAGCTGGTGCCGATGGTGAAGCCCGGCGTCACCACAGAGACCATCGACCGCTTCGTCTTCGAGTTCGGCATGGACCACAACGCCCTGCCGGCGACCCTCAACTATCGCGGCTACACCAAATCGTCCTGCACCTCGATCAACCACGTCGTCTGCCACGGCATCCCCGACAACAAGCCGCTGAAGGACGGCGACATCGTCAACATCGACGTCACCTACATCCTCGACGGCTGGCATGGCGATTCCTCGCGCATGTATCCTGTCGGCACCATAAAGCGCGCCGCCGAACGCCTGCTCGAAGTAACCTATGAATGCCTGATGCGCGGCATTGCCGCCATCAAGCCGGGCGCCCGCACCGGCGCTATCGGCGCGGCGATTCAGACCTATGCCGAAGCCGAGCGCTGCTCTGTGGTGCGCGACTTCTGCGGCCACGGCGTCGGCCAGCTCTTCCATGACGCGCCGAACATCCTGCATTACGGCATCGCCAACGAGGGCGTCGAGATGCGGCCCGGCATGATTTTTACCATCGAGCCGATGATCAATCTCGGCCGCCCGCATGTGAAGGTGCTGTCGGACGGCTGGACCGCGGTGACGCGCGACCGTTCGCTCTCGGCGCAGTACGAGCATACGATCGGCGTCACCGATACCGGCTGCGAGATCTTCACGCTGTCGCCGAAAAAGCTCGACCGGCCCGGCCTGCCGGCTTAGAGCAGTTTCACCGTTTCGCGGCAACGCCGAACTGCCCTACTTCTTGTTTTGACGCAATTCCGAACGGAAACCGCTTCACACTTTTCCTGGAATTGCTTTAGTCTTTCGGCCGGAAGCCTTCTGGGGGAATAGGCAGGCTATGGGGAAAGTCGACGACGAGCGGGCCTTCTTTTCAGAAGCCTGGACCGAACCGCCGCAGACATCACAGAAAAAGGCCGTAGCAGCCGAAAAGCCGCATTATCACGGCCACCGCGACCGCCTGCGCGAGCGTTTCGTTGCGGGCGGCGCAGATGCCCTGCCCGACTATGAACTGCTCGAGCTGCTGCTTTTCCGTCTGATCCCGCGCGTCGACACCAAGCCGATCGCCAAGGCGCTGATCGCCCGCTTCGGCTCGCTGGCCGAAGTGCTCGGCGCGCCGGCGTCCCTGCTCGAGGAAGTGAAAGGCATCGGCCCGGCGGTGGCGACCGATCTCAAGGTCATCGCCGCCACCGCGCAGCGCATGGCGCGCGGCGAGGTGCGCGGGCGCGAGGTGCTGTCCAACTGGACGCAGCTTCTCGACTATTGCCGCTCCGCCATGGCCTTCGAGGCCCGCGAGCAGTTCCGCATCCTGTTCCTCGACAAGAAGAACGGGCTGATCGCCGACGAGGTGCAGCAGACGGGCACCGTCGACCACACGCCGGTCTATCCGCGCGAGGTGGTCAAGCGGGCGCTTGAACTCTCGGCCAGCGCCATCATCCTGGTGCACAACCATCCGTCCGGCGATCCGACGCCCTCGCGCGCCGACATCGAGATGACCAAGCAGATCGTCGATACGGCGAAGCCCCTCGGCATCGCCGTGCACGACCACATCATCATCGGCCGCAAGGGCAACGCCTCGATGAAGGGCCTGCTGCTGATCTAGAGCAATTCCAGGAAAAGTGCGCAGCGGTTCTCCGTCCGGAATTGCGTAAAAACAAAGAGTTAGAGCAGTTCAGCGATTCTATCAAACGCTGAACTGCTCTAAGCCCGCCTCGGCACGGGTTTTCTGCCGCCGTCAAGATCAATACCTGACACGCTGTTAAGGTTAACCATGATCGGACGGATTTATGGTTTCCAAGCAGTAAATGCTAATATAGTATTTGAATCAGGGTATGCTGGTCCCGCTATCGCGGCGACGAGGGGGTCACGCCAGCTAGAAACATATTTTGGGGCACGAGTGTGCAAGCGCTCGGAAGGGGGGATTCATGTCTGTCGGCGATATCAAAGTCTTCACGATCAGCCAGAATGGCTTCGTGCTGTCGGTCCAGGCCATCGATCTGGGCAGTGGTAAAACGGAGTTCGTCATTACTTCGGTTCAGGGCACAGGAGACCTGAATGCGATTTGGTGGTCCGATGGCGATTCCACGGTCGATGGCAATATCACCCTTACGAAGTCGGACAGTTCGCTCAACATGAACGGCACCGGAATCGTGTGGGATGGCTATGACTACCTTTCCAGCGCGGGCCTCGGAAAGCTTGGGGAGACCAAGTCCACATTCATCAGCCAAGGCGAGACGCTGACCTATACGGCCAGCGTGAATTTGGCCGACATCAGCACCCTTGGCATCCGCGCGACGAGCGTCAACGGCGGCGACAGCATCAAGGGCGTCGACACCAGCGCGGACCACACCTACACCGCGCCCACCGTCTCGATCGGCGATACCTCCGTCACGGAGGGCGGCAATGCCCAGTTCACCATCAGCCTGAGCAATGCCTATGCTTATGACATCAAGGTCTACTATGGCACCGGCGACGGCACGGCAACGGCCGGTTCCGACTATACGGGTACCAGCGGGTATGTGATCATTCCGGCTGGCCAGACCACAGCCACGGTCTCCGTGCAGACGATTGATGACTACTACAAGGAGGCAAACGAGACTTTCAACGTCACGGTCAGTGGTGCGACAACAAATGTTCTCGGGTCCAACATCAACCTAGGCATTACCGACGGCAATGGCGTCGGCACAATCACCGACGACAAGGACACCACCACCATCACGCTCAGCGCCCCGGGGGCGGTGGACGAAGGCGGGTCGATCACGGTAACGGCCAGCGTCGACCACCCGCCGCAGGGGGACCTCGCCATCACGCTGTCGAACGGCCAGACCATCACCATCCTGAGCGGCCAGACCAGCGGTCAGGTGACCTTCGCGGCGCCGGGCGAGGATCCTTACAAGGACGCCAGCACGCTGAGCCTCAGCATCAATTCGACAACCGGCGGCAACTACGAGAAGCTCGATACGACCGCCACCGCCAGCGTCGCGGTCCACGACACCATCGACACCACCGCCATCACGCTGGACGACGTCAGCGTCAACGAGGGCGCCGGCACGGCGACGATCACCGCCCATGTCGCCAACGCCGTCACCGGCTCGGATCTGGTGATCAACCTCGACAACGGCGCCAGCGTCACCATCGCGGTCGGCCAGACCAGCGGCGTCTCCACCG